>NZ_LYSP01000010.1:0-132948 GCF_001728945.1 Pseudomonas sp. ENNP23 | reverse complement strand
AAAAAAAAGACGCCCCGGTTTCCCGGGGCGTAAAGAGAGGCCTTGCTGTACGACGCAGGCCGCAAGGGAAGGGAGCGGGATCAGCCGAGGAGCGACATGACCATGGACGGCATCTGGCCAGCCTGCTTGAGCATGGCGATACCCGACTGCAGGAGCATGCCGTTCTTGGCGGCGTTGGCGCTCTCGAGCGCGATGTCGGCGTCGAGGATGCGGCCACGGGCCAGGTCGGTGTTGTCTTTCATGTTGCCGAGGTTGTTGGCGGTGTGGTTCAGGCGGTTGATGTTGGCACCGAAGTTGGCACGCATGCTGCCGATGGCGTCCAGGGTGCTGTCCAGAGCGGTGATGCTAGCTTTGGAATTGGTGTTGTCGTCCAGCTTGAGCGCTTTCAGCTCGTCAGTCAGGGTTGTTTTCAGGGCGGCCATTTCAGCACTGACGTCGACGGTCAGGTTTTCAGCAGCAGTGGCACCGATCTGGAAGTTGACCGCCTTGGAGAACTTGCCGCTGTCGGTGAAGAGGTTGTCACCCGCGTAGGTGGTGTTGCTGAAGATGTTCTCCACTTCCTTGGCCAACTGGTCGAACTCGGCCTGGATGGAAGTGCGGTCCTTGCTGCTGTTGGTGTCGTTCGCCGACTGGGTGGCCAGGTCCTTCATGCGCTGGACGATGTCGGTGATCTCGTTGAAGGCGCCTTCGGCGGTCTGCAGCAGGGACGTGGCGTCCCCGGTATTGCGGATGGCGACACCCATGCCACGGGTCTGGGCATTCAGGCGGGTGGCGATCTGCAGGCCCGCAGCGTCGTCGGCAGCGGAGTTGATGCGCAGACCAGTACCCAGGCGTTGCTGATTGATCGACAGGCTCTTGTTGGTGCGGTTCAGGCTGGTCTGCGAGACCAGGGCGGAGTAGTTGGTGTGAATGGAAAGGGCCATGAGAACTTCCTCTGCAAGTTTCGTAATGGGCCGGCTGAACTGCCTGCCTGGAAACACAAAGCGACCGCGCTCGGACACGTCTTAAACCCTTTCCAGAGCTCATGCTTCAGCCGAGGGTGCCGACCACCTTGAGCCCCACCCGCTCGGGAATCTCGTTCTGCGAGAGCACGTGCAGACCCGGGCTGAACACCCGTGCGTAGCGCGCCAGCAACGGGCGCAGCTGCGGCATCACAGTGAGGATGGGCGGGTGTCCCTCACGGCGCAGGCGCTCCTTCACCGCCGGCATGGCGCCCTGCAGCTGGTTGAGCAGGGCCGGCTCCACCGGGATGGCATCCAGGCTCACCGGGCCGGACTGCTGCGCCAGGCTCAGGGCCCCGAGCAGGGTGTTCTCCAGCGCCGGGTCCAGCAGGAAGACCCCCAGCTCGCTGCGCTCACCGGCGATCTGCGACACGATGGTGCGGCGCAGGGCGTAGCGAACATCAGCGGCTAGCAGCAGGGGGTCCTTGGTGGTTTCGCAGCTCTCCAGCAACGCCGTAGCCAGGGTGGCCATGTCGCGCAAGGGCACCTCGTCCTGCAGCAGGTGGCGACAGGCCCGGTGGATGGGGCCAAGGCCTAGCTGGGCGCGCAGGGCTTCGGCCAGCTTGGGCGCCTCCAGGGCCAGGCGTTGCAGCAACTGCTCGACGTCATCGAGGCGCAGCAGGTCCGGCAGGTGCTGACGGATGACCTTGTTCAGGTGCGTGGCGATCACGCTGGCGCAGTCGATCACCTGGTAACCCAGGTTCAGGGCCCGTGATTTGTCCGTGGGTTCGATCCACACCACATGCATGCGATAGGCCGGATCGGTGGCGAGAATGCCGTCGATCTCGCCGTACAGCTCGGGGGAGGGGATGGCCATCAGCCGGTCGGCGTGGATCTCGGCGGACTCGATCGTCTGGCCGTTGATCTGGATGCTGTACTGCGCGGCCTTCAGGCGGAGGTTGTCGCGGATGCGGACCTCTGGCAGGAGGAAGCCCAGGTGTTCCGACAGCGCCTGGCGCACGCCACGGACCCGCTGCGGCAGGGGGGCGCCACCGGCTTCGTTGACCAGCCCCACCAGCTTGTAGCCCAGCGACAGGCCCAGGCGCTCGACCACCGGCAGGTCGTTCCAGCACAGCGGGTTGTCGTGCGGGCTGTCCATTGCCAGTGCCAGGGCCTCGGTGCGCTCCAGGGTCTGGGCTTCCCGGGGTGGGGCGTTGCGCGCCGCGCGCCAGGCCACGAAGCCGACCAGTGCGGCAAAGGCCAGGAACGCCATGTGCGGCATCCCCGGCACCAGCGCCAGCACCACCAGAATGCCGGCCACGGTGGCCAGCAACGAGGGCGAGGCCAGCAGCTGGCGCTGCACCAGGGCGGTCATGTCGGCCGACTCGTTGACCCGCGTGACGATGAGCGCCGCCGCCGTGGACAGCAGCAGCGCCGGGATCTGCGCCACCAGGCCATCGCCGATGGTCAGCAGGGCGTACTGGCGGAAGGCGTCGCCGCCGCTCATGCCGTGCACCAGCATGCCGATGGCGGTACCGCCGAAGAGGTTGATCAGCAGGATCAGGATGCCGGCGATGGCATCGCCCCGGACGAATTTCGAGGCACCGTCCATGGCGCCGTAGAAGTCCGCTTCCTTGGCCACCTCACGGCGCCGCTCGCGGGCCTGTTCCTGGTTCAGCAGCCCGGCGTTGAGGTCGGCGTCGATGGCCATCTGCTTGCCTGGCAGGGCGTCGAGGGTGAAGCGCGCGGTGACCTCGGAGATGCGCTCGCCACCCTTGGTGACCACCATGAAGTTGATGATCATCAGGATCACGAACACCACCAGGCCGACGATGAAGTTGCCGCCGATCACCACCTCGCCGAAAGCCTCGATCACCTTGCCCGCCGCGCCGCTGCCGGTGTGGCCGTCGAGCAGCACTACCCGAGTGGAGGCCACGTTCAGCGAAAGGCGCAGCAGCGTGGTGACCAGGATCACCGTTGGCAGCAGCGAGAAGTCCAGTGGGCGCTGGGCCGAGACGCTGACCAGCAGCACCAGGATCGCCAGGCCGATGTTGAAGGTGAACAGCGCGTCCAGCAGCAGCGGTGGCAGCGGCAGGATGATCATCGCCAGCACGCTGAGGATCACCAGCGGGATACCGATCCGCCCGCTGCGCAGGCTGTCCAGGAGTTGGGGGAGGGTGGGCATGGGTCAGCCTCGTTTCAGCAAGTCATCGGGAATCGTGAAGTGGTGCGGCGGCGAGGGCCGGGTCTGGCGGCCCTGGCGCCAGGCGCGCAGTTGCAGGATGTAGTGCAGCACCTGAGCCACCGCGCCATAGAGCGGGGCGGGTATCTGCTGATTGACCTGGGTGGTGAAGTAGATCGCCCTGGCCAGTGGGGGGGCTTCCAGCACTTCCAGGCCGCGGGCTGTGGCCAGTTGGCGGATGTACAGTGCCGTCTCGTCGACACCCCGGGCGATTACATAGGGAGCCTGCGCCCGCGTCGGGTCGTAGCGCAGGGCCACGGCGTAGTGTTCGGGGTTGACGATGACCACGTCGGCGTCGCCGATCACCCGGGTGATCTGTCGTTGGGCCATCTGGCGTTGCAGTTGGCGCACGCGGCTTTTCACCTCGGGGCGCCCCTCCTGCTGTTTATGCTCCTCCTTGCGTTCCTGGCGGGTCATGCGCTGCTTGCGCAGGAAGAAAAAGCGCTGCAGTGGCACGTCCAGTGCCGCGAACACCACGAACACCGTTACCAGTGCCAGTGCCGTATCGCCCATCAGGCGCAGGGCCCCGGTGATTGCCGTCAGCGTGTCGCCGCGCTGCAATGCCAGCACCTCCGGCAGGCGCAGGGCGAAGGTGAACCACGCCACTGCGGCCAGCACCGCCATCTTCAGCAGCGACTTCAGCAACTCCGTCCAGTTCTGCCAGGCCACCAGCCGGCCGAGCCCCTTGATCGGGTTGAGCCGCGACCCCTGGGGCTGCACGTTGCGCCAGGCGAACATCCAGCCGCCGGCCAGCAGCGACAGGGGCACCACCAGCAGCGGCACCACCAGCAGCGGCAGCAGCACGCCGGCCAGGGCCGCGATGGCGCGTCCGGCCAGGGCTTCGAGGTCGTCGTTGCCCTGCTGGCCCGGCGGCGGCAACTGGTGCACCTCGCGGAACAGGTGTTCCAGACCGTCGAGCATGACCGGCACGGTGGCCAGCAGCGCCAGCATCGCCACCAGCAGCGTGGCACCGGTGGCCAGGTCGCGTGAGCGTGCCACCTGGCCTTCGCGGCGGGACTTGCGCAGCTTGTGTTCGGTGGCTTCCTCGGTACGGTCCTGGGCGCTGGACTCAGCCATTGCGGGCCTCCTGCAGCAGGTTGCCGAGGCTGTCGAGGGTTTGCCGGGTCAGCTCCAGGTAATTGCCCGGCAGGTTCGCCAGGGTCAGCGACAGGCACGCCAGGCCCAGCACCACGGCGGCCGGAAAGCCCAGGGAGAACAGATTGAGCGCGGGGGAGATGCGGTTGAGCAGGCCGAAGCCGAACTGCACCAGGCTCATGCACACCACCATCGGCAGGGCGATCAGCAGCGCCGCAGCGAACATCCAGCCCAGGCCACTCAGCAGCGCATCCATGCCGGCATAGTTCAGGCCGCTGCCTACCGGCCAATAGAGGAAGCTCTTGTACAGCACGCTGACCACCAGCAGGTGCCCGTCGATGGCCAGGAACAGCAGCATCAGCAGGATGAAGTAGAGCTGGTAGATCGCCGAACTGGACGACACGCCATTCACCGGGTCGTTGTAGACCGCCATGCTCAGCCCCAGCAGGGTCGAGACCAGGTCGCCCACCAGGCTGAAGACGGCGAACACCAGTTGCAGGCTGAGCCCCAGCAGCACACCCACGGCGATCTGCTCCAGGGCGGCCAGCACGCCCGCTGCCGACAGCGGCGCCAGCTCTGGCGACACGGGCAGGATGCCGCCCAGGGCGGCGGTGAGCACCAGCGCCAGCAGCACCCGGGCGCGTATGCCGAGGGCACGGTGGCCGAAGCCGGGAGCCGTGGCGAACAGTGCCAGGGTCCGGCACAGGGGCCACCAGTAGCGGGCCAGGCTTTCCAGGGCCGTGGTGGCTTGCAGCAGGGGATCGCCGGCCATGCTCAGCCCACCAGCCGCGCGGCCTGGCGGAAGGACTCGATGAACAGGTCGCCCAGCCGGGTGAGAATCCAGTGCCCGGCCAGAACCAGCATCCCCAGGGTGATCAGCAGGCGTGGCAGGAAGCTGAGCATCTGTTCGTTGATCTGGGTTGCGGCCTGGAAGATGGCCACCACCAGCCCGCCCAGCAGGCTGGGCACCACCAGTACGCAGACGATCAGGGCGATGACTTCCACGGCGTGGGCGATGATGGCGACGGCGGTATCGGGGGTCAGCATGATGGTCTCCTCATCCGTCAGTAGGGCTGCACGCTGCCGGCGAGCGTGCCCACCGTCAGCGCCCAGCCATCCACCAGCACGAACACCATCAGCTTGAATGGCAGCGAGACCATCATCGGCGACAGCATCATCATGCCCATCGCCATCAACACGCTGGCCACCACCAGGTCGATCACCAGGAACGGCACGAAGAGCATGAAGCCGAGCTGGAAGGCGGTCTTCAGCTCGCTGAGCACGAAGGCGGGCAGCAGCAACATGAAGTCCACGTCTTCGCGGCGTTCGGGCAGGGTCTCCCCGGCCAGTCCGGCGATGGCTTCGAGTGAGGTGTGGTGGGTCTGCGCCAGCATGAAGCGGCCGAGGATGTCGCGCCCCTTGCCGAGCCCTTCCTGCAGGGTCACCCGGTCCTCTTCGAAGGGCAGGTAGACCTCGTTGTGCAAGGCCTGCCACACCGGCCGCATCACCAGCAGCGTGAGCACCAGGGCGATGCCCACCAGCACGTTGTTCGGTGGGCTCTGCTGCAGGCCCATGGCCTGGCGCAGGATGGACAGCACGATGATGAAACGGGTGAAACAGGTCATCAGCATCAGCATGGCTGGCAGCAGGCCGAGCAGGCTCATGAGGATCAGCACTTGCAGCTTGACGCTGAAGTCCTGCCCGCTGGCGGTGTCTTCCAGGTGGAACAGGGTCAGCTCGCCACCCGCTGCACCGGCCAGGCCCGGGCTCATCGCCAGCGAGGCGATGAGCATGCGCAGCCCGCCGTTCATGTGACGAGCCCCTTGAGGGGGTCGCCGGCCAGTTCGAGGATGCGCAGGCCATAGTTGCCGTTCATCACCACCACTTCGGCCTTGGCGAACAGCGCGCCGTTGACCTTCACGTCCAGTGGCTCGCCGGCGAGCTTGTCGAGGACGATCACGCTGCTGGCATCCACGTCCAGCAGGTCGTTGAGTGCCACCTCCACCGAGGCCACTTCGAGGGTGACATTGACCGGAATCTTGCCGAAGAAGCGCAGGTCCGGCGCGGTGGCAGCGGCGGTCACCGGAGCCACGTCATCGAGCGGGCCCAGGCCCAGGGAGTCGGCGCCCAGCAGGGAGCCGTCATCGTTGTCGAGCTGTGTGTCGTTCATGCGGTTTTCTCGCTTTCCAGGAAGGTGAGGAAGAGGGTGCCCTGGTCGTCGAACAGAGCACCGTGGAACAGCTTCTGGCGGTTGATGCACACCTCGACCCGCTCTTCCATGCGGATCAGCAGCAGGTCGCCAACCTTCAGTCCCAGCACGTCGGCCAGAGACAGGCGGGCCCGTGCCAGCACGCAGTCCAGGCGTACCGGCAGGCGCTGGATCGCTCGTGCCGGGTTGCCCAGTTGGCGCGGTGCGGCGGGCGCAGAGACGCGACGGATCAACTCGTCCGTCCAGGCCGCGTCCAGGTAGATCCGCAGGTCGCCGGTGCGCTCACTGAGGTGGCTGATGTAGCGCAGGGTGATGGCGTATTCCCAATGCACCTCGGCGTAGCTGTCGTGCTGGCGCTCCAGTGGTCCGGGGACGTCGCCGGCCAGCAGGGCCTGACCAAGGCGCGAGAGCACATGGTCGCCGAGGCGCTCGCGCATGCGCGCCTCCGAACTGCTTTCCGGCGGCAGTTCCTGGTTGGCCGGCAGCGCGCCGCCGTAGTAGCTCTCCAGCACCTCCCCCAGCAGGCTGCGGTCGATGCCGAAGCCCAGGTTGCCGATGGGGCTCTGGTAGATGCACTCGGGAGGGGTCTCGATCGCCTCGTCCACCTGCACGTCCTGCAGTTCGATGCTCAGGCGGTAGTGGCCGAGGAAGTAATCGCTGACCAGCCGCGGATAGCGGAAGGCGGTATCGCGCACATACCCCGGGATGCGGTGGTAATGCCGCCCCAGCTTCTGCGGCTGCAGGGTCGTGACCTGCTCGGCAGGCACAGCGTTATGGATTTTCGGGCTTGTGTTCATGGCTATCCTTCTGAGGCCGTTCGGGTGCCAGGTCCTTCAGTAAGCCTGGCAGTGCGTTGTCGGTCCTTTCCCAGCGGATGCCCTGATCGCGTGCCCATTCGCTTAATGAAGTGGGTCATTGCGATGGGGAAGACTCCTGCATCCGCGTGCGATTCGGATACTAGGAGTTGGCGAAGTTGGCTTTAAATCAATTGATCTCAAAAACCCCGCGCTGATGAATTCTTCGCATGACTGATAGGAAATAAGCCCATTTGTGTGCGGACTTTTCTGAGGCAGTGCTAGCGTCGTTTTCAGGCCAGCGAACCGACGCCTTCTGCGTCTTCCCGAGCCCTCCGATTCATCACCACGTTAACAATCTGGCGAACACGCCCAGGGCCGAACGGACCCCTGGGGGCGGGGACGACGTTGTCCCGAAGTTTCGCGACAGGACGTTTCGAATGGGGGTTACCACCGTGAACATGTTGAGCACTTTCCCTCTCACCGGGCATGACCCGCTTCGAGGTCTGGACCGGCCAGGGGGCTCGCCCTGGCGCCAGGCCCTGGTGATCGGCATGCCTTGGAGCGAACACCATGCACCGTTGCTGGAGGCCCTTTGCCTGGGCGGCTGCGAGGCGCGCACGGTCACTGACCTGGCCCAGGCTCGCGATGACCTGCGTGACGGTGGGCTGGCCTTCCTGTTGCTGGGCGACCTGCCCGTCGAGCAGACCTGCCAACTGGCATCCGAGCTGCTGCGCAACCCTGGCCTGACACTGGTGCCGGTGGTGGGCTATGCCGACCAGGAGCGTGCCGCTGCGCTGTTGGAGCTGGGATGCACCGACTACCTGCTGGCGCCTTTCGGCGACGGTCAGGTTGAGGCCCTGCTGTACCGCCTGGCCCGCGCCGCCCGCGCCGATGAGGGCTTCGTCACCCGTTCGCGCAGCGGCCGCCGCCTGCTGGCCCTTGCCCAGCGCATGGCGCCCTCGCGTACGCCGGTGCTGATCACCGGTGAAACCGGTACCGGCAAGGAGTTGATGGCGCGCTACGTACACCGCTTCTCCGCGACCGCGGATGCACCCTTCATAGCCGTCAACTGCGCGGCGATTCCCGAGTCGATGCTCGAGTCCATCCTCTTCGGCCATGAGCGAGGCGCCTTCACCGGAGCCGTCAGTGCCCAGCCCGGCAAGTTCGAACAGGCCAACGGCGGCACGCTGCTGCTGGATGAGGTGGGCGAGTTGCCCCTGGCTCTGCAGGCCAAGCTGCTGCGCGTGCTGCAGGAGCAGCGGGTGGAGCGCCTGGGCGGGCGCCGCGAAATCGAACTGGACGTGCGCATCATCGCGGCCACCAACCGCGACCTGCAGGCCGAGGTCGTCGCCGGGCGGTTTCGTGCCGACCTGATGTTCCGCCTGGACGTGCTCGCCCTGCACATCCCGCCCCTGCGCGAGCGTCCCGAAGACGTGTTGCCGCTGGCCCAGGCGCTGCTGGCCAAGCATGCCCCCCAGGATGTCGGGCGCGAACTGCTCACCGCCGAGGCATGCCGCCTGCTGCTGCAGCACGACTGGCCGGGCAACGTCCGCGAGCTGGAGAACTGCCTGCAGCGTGCGCTGGTGCTGCGCAACGGTCTGTACATCCAGCCTGGAGACCTGCGCCTGCAGAGTGCCCAGCCGAAGCCCCGCGAGGCGTTTCAAGGCCTTGGCCTGGCCGAGGGCGGACGTGCCGCGTTGCGGGCCAGCGCCAAGCTTGCCGAGTACCAGCACGTGATCGACACCATCCGCCGCTGTGGCGGCCACAAGAGCAAGGCAGCCGCCAGCCTGGGCATGACACCGCGGGCTCTGCGCTATCGCCTCAGTGCCATGCGCCAGCAAGGCGTGCTGCTCTGAACGGGAGGAAAGACCATGAACAGTATCGCCAGCGTCCAGCAGCAGTTGCTGGACATCCATCGCACTCTGGTAGAGGCCAGCCAGGGCAGCGTCCTGCCAGCAACCTCGTCTGCAGGTGCGCCGCCTGCCGGGCCGGGCGACAGCTTCATCGCCGCCCTGCGGGCGGTGGATGCCCAGCAGCATGCTTCCAGCCGGGCCATGGCCGACGTGGACAGTGGCCGCAGCACCGATCTGGTGGGCGCCATGTTGCAGAGCCAGCGGGCCAGCGTGTCCTTCAGCGCGTTGCTGCAGGTGCGCAACAAACTGGCCACTGCCTTCGACGACATCATCCGCATGCCGGTGTGATCCGGAACTGGGAGTTCTAGCGTGCTCGATAACATTCGCGACAGGTTGCCTGCTGGCGGCCTGCGACTCGATCCCCGCCTGGGCCTGGCCGGGCTGGCTGCCATAGCCGCCCTGCTGGCCGGGCTGGTGGTCTATTGGTTGTGGCGCGACAGCGTCGGCTTCCGGGCGTTGTACGGGGCCAATGAGGCCTTTCCGGCGGCCGAGGTGCTGCAGGTGCTCGACGGCGAGGGCGTGGACTACCGCCTGCATCCGCAAACCGGCCAGGTGCTGGTGCGCGAGGCCGACCTGGCGGCGACCCGCCTGCTGCTCTCGGCCAAGGGCGTGCGGGTGGCGGTGCCCCCCGGCTACGAACTGTTCGACCGGGAGGAGCCTCTGGGCAGCAGCCAGTTCGTCCAGGATGTGCGCCTGCGCCGCAGCCTGGAGGGCGAACTGGCCCGCACCATCGCCGCGCTCAAGGGCGTCGATCAGGTGCGTGTGCACCTGGCCCAGGAGCCCAATCATTCCTTCGTCATCAGTCGCCGCGAGCCTGCCAAGGCCTCGGTGATGCTGCGCATGGCCGCCGGCCAGCGCCTGGCGCCCGAGCAGGTGGCGGCCATCGTCAACCTGGTGGCGGCCAGCGTGCCGCAGTTGGCCCCGGAGGCGGTCAGCGTGGTGGACCAGAATGGCGTGCTGTTGTCGGGTCAGCTCATGGGCAACGGTGCCCTGCAGGACAGCCAGGTGGTGGAGAGCTACCGCCAGCAGGCGCTGGCCAACCTCGACGCGGTGCTGGCCCCGGTACTCGGCAGCGGGAACTTCCGGGTCAGCGTCAGTCCGGACTTCGACTTCAGCCAGAAGGAGGAGACCATCCAGACCTACGGTGATACGCCGCGCCTGCGCAACGAGGTGGTGCGCAGCGAGAACAGCCTCGACCAACTGGCCCTCGGTGTGCCGGGCTCTCTGAGCAACCGGCCGCCTCCGGCCAATCCGGCTCCTGCACCGGGTGCCGGGCAGGCAGCGGCACCGGGGGGCAACGCGCCCCAAGGGGACAACCCGGCCTCCACCAGCACCCGCAACGAAAGTACGCGCCAGAACGAGCTGGACCAGCACATCACCCATGTTCGCCATCCATCGTTCCGGCTGCGGCGGCAAAGCGTGGCGGTGGTGCTCAACGCTGCTGCCGCGCCGGACGGTGGCTGGAGCGATAAGGCTCGCCAGGATCTGGAAGCCACGCTGCGGGGGGCCGTGGGCTTCGATGCCGAGCGAGGTGACCAACTGATCCTCAGCGTCATGCCCTTCGTGGCCCTGGACGCGCCCGACGAGCCGGAGCTGGCCTGGTGGGAGAGCCCGCAACTCTACGAATACGCCCGCTTCGGCGTGGTCGTGGTGCTCGCTCTGCTGCTGCTGTTCATGGTGTTGCGTCCCGCTCTGGCCGGGCTGCGCCGACGCCAGGAGGCAGGGCTGCCAGCGTTGCCTCAGGGCACGCAGTCGGCCGATCAGGGGGTGTTGCCGGGCCGGGGTACGGGCTTGCGCGGCGAGGTGTTCGGCGAAGCCAACCCCTTGGCCGAGATCCGTCTGCCCGCCCCTGGCTCGGGGCTGGAAATGCAGGTCGAACACCTGCAGTTGTTGGCCCGGAACGATCCGGAACGGGTTTCTGAAGTCATCAAGCATTGGATAGGTCGTCATGAACGAGACAACGACTCCGCCTGAAGCAGGCTCGGCTCAGGCGGTCAGCAAGCGCGCTTCGCAGGGGCGCTCCATGAGTTCCCTGGAGCAGGCGGCGATCCTTCTGCTGAGCATGGGCGACGACATGTCGGCCAGCGTGCTGCGCCAGTTCGGCCGGGAGGAGATCGTTTCCCTCAGCCAGGCCATGGCGCGGCTCTCCAACGTCAAGCAACCCATGGTGTCGGAAGTGATCGGGCGCTTCTTCGACGACTACCGCGAGCAGAGCAGCATCAAGGGGGCTTCCCGTCACTACCTTGCCGGCATGCTCGGCGAGGCCCTGGGCGGTGACATCACCCGCAGCTTGCTGGACAGCATCTACGGCGAGGAGATCCGCGCCAAGATGGCCCGCCTGGAGTGGCTCGACCCGCGCCAGTTCGCCGCGCTCATCGCCAAGGAACATGCGCAGATGCAGGCGGTGTTCCTGGCATTCCTGCCGCCGTCCATGGCCACCGATGTGCTGGAGTCGATGCCGGCCGAGCGCCAGGACGACCTGCTGCTGCGCATCGCCAACCTCACCGAGATCAACGCTGATGTGATCGCCGAGCTGGAAGCACTGATCGAGCGCAGCCTGGCCGTGCTCGGCACCCAGGGTTCCCAGGTGCGCGGGGTCAAGCAGGCCGCCGACATCATGAACCGCTACAAGGGCGACCGCGGGCAGATGTTCGAGCTGCTGCGGGCCCGCAGCGAGTCACTGGTGACGCGCATCGAAGACGAGATGTACGACTTCTTCATCCTCTCCCGGCAGAGTTCGACGGTGTTGCAGACGCTGATCGAGAGCATTCCCCTGGAGGATTGGGTGGTGGCGCTCAAGGGTGCCGAGCCGGAGCTGGTCAAGGCGGTGCAGGGCGCCTTGCCCAAGCGCCAGGCCCAGCAGATGGAATCCATCAGCCGGCGACAGGGGCCTGTGCCGCTGAGCCGGGTGGAGCAGGTGCGCAAGGAAATCATGGGCGTGGTACGCGAGATGGCGGCTGCCGGTGAGTTGCAGATCCAGCTGTTCCGCGAAGAAACCGTGGAGTGAATGACCAATGAGCAGCCGAGTCATCAAGGGAGACAGTGGGGAGTGGCGAGCCTATCGCTTTCCCCCGCGCAGTCGTCTGGCCGGGGTTATCGGCGAAGAGCCGCTCGCTTCGAGCGGTCAGGCGGGGGTGTCCAGGGGATACCAGGGCGCTGTTGAGCGGGGCTACCAGGAAGGGCGGGAGCAGGGGCGGGCCGCTGGCCATGCCGAAGGCCTGGCCCAGGGCCTGGAAGAGGGACTGCAACAGGCCCAGGCGGACATCCGTGCCGCTGCCGAGCGGCGCTTCGAAGAAGCCAGTGCGCCTCTCGGGCGCCTGATCGAAGCGTTCCGCACGCTCAACCGCGACCTGGAGCGCCGGCGCCGGGAAGAGCTGCTGGAGCTGGTGCGCAAGGTGGCCCAGCAGGTGATCCGCTGCGAGCTGACCCTGAGCCCGATGCAGTTGTTGGGCCTGGCTGACGAAGCCCTGGCCGGGCTGCCAGGGGAGCCGGGCGACGTGGAACTGCGCTTGAACCCGGAGGAGTGCGAGCGCCTGCGCGACCTGGCGCCGGAGCGCGCCGCCGCCTGGCGACTGGTGCCGGACGAGGCGTTGGGGCCGGGTGAGTGCCGGTTGGTCACTGCCCAGGCCGAGGCCGACATCGGTTGCCAGCAGCGCCTGGACGCCTGCCTGCAGACGCTGTCGGAACACCTGATCAAGGAGAACTGAGGTGATGGGATTGGATGAACGATTCGACCTGGACCAGGCGTTGCGCTCCCTGGACAGCGTCCAGTTGGCTACCGTCAGCGGTCGTCTGGTGCGGGTCTCCGGCATGCTGCTGGAGAGCCTCGGCTGCCGCCGCATGACCGGCCAGCGCTGCCGCGTGGAGACCGCCGACGGGCGCGGCCTGGAGGCCCAGGTGGTGGGCTTCGACCGGGACATCACCTACCTGATGCCGTTCAAGAAGCCCGAGGGGCTGATGGCCGGTTCGCGGGTGTTTCCGGTGCGCGACACCCAGCGTGTGGGCATCGACGACAGTTGGCTGGGGCGGGTGGTCAATGGCCTCGGCGAGCCCATCGACGGGCGCGGCCGATTGGCCGGGCGCGACCCGCTGCCGCTGGGCCTGCCCAGCGTCAACCCGCTGCTGCGCCGGCCGGTGACCGAGCCACTGGATGTGGGTGTGCGCGCCATCAATGGCCTGCTGACTCTGGGCAAGGGGCAGCGGGTGGGGCTGTTCGCCGGCAGCGGAGTGGGCAAGAGCGTGCTGCTGGGCATGATCACCCGCCAGACCAAGGCCGAAGTGGTGGTGGTCGGGCTGATCGGCGAGCGCGGCCGGGAGGTGCAGGAGTTCATCCTCCACGCCCTGGGGCCTGAGGGCCTGCGGCGTGCGGTGGTGGTGGTGGCGCCGGCCAGCGAATCGCCGCTGATGCGCCTGAAGGCCACCGAGCTGTGCCACACGGTGGCGGGTTACTTCCGTGACCAGGGTCGTGACGTGTTGCTGCTGGTGGATTCGCTGACCCGCTACGCCATGGCCCAGCGCGAGATATCCCTGGCACTGGGCGAGCCGCCAGCCACCAAGGGCTACCCGCCGTCGGTGTTCGCCCTGCTGCCGGAGCTGGTGGAGAGCGCCGGCAACGGCGAACACGGCCGGGGCAGCCTGAGCGCCATCTACACCGTGCTGGCCGAGGGGGACGACCAGCAGGACCCGGTGGCGGACTGCGCCCGGGCGATCCTCGACGGACACATCGTGCTGTCGCGGCGGCTGGCGGACATGGGGCACTACCCGGCCATCGATGTCGCCGCGTCGGTCAGCCGCTGCATGGCCCAGGTCACCAGCAGCCGGCACCAGGGCGCGGCGCGGCAGTTCAAGGAGTTGCGGGCGGTGTACGAGCGCATCCGCGAGTTGATTCCCCTCGGTGGCTACACGCCAGGGCAGGACCCGCGCACCGACCGTGCGGTGCAACTGGCCGCCGGCCTGGAAGCCTACCTGCGGCAGGACACCCATGAGTCCGCGGAGCTTGAGGCGACCCTCGACAGCCTGCTGAAACTGCTGGGGGCCGCATGAAACAGCGCATCGAATCCCTTGATCGACTGGCCCTGCTGCGGGCCGGCAAGGTGCGCGAGGTGCAGGCGCGCCTTGCCCACCAGGTGGACCTCTACCGGCGTTGCCACGCCAATATCGAGGCCCTGGAGCAGCTCGCGGGGGCGCCCAGCAGTGGTGCGTCGCCCCTGGAGCGGGACAATGCCCAGCGCTACAAGCACACCCTGCACCGCGCCCTGGCCTGGCAGCGCCGTGAACTCGACACCTACGAGCAGGCCATGGTCCGTCTGCAGGGCGAGTTGCAGCAGGCGCGCTTCGACGAACTGCGCCTGGCCCACGTGCGTGACGACCAACTGGCCCAGTGGCACCAACTGCAGGCCCGTCAGGAGCAGCGCCAGCAAGACGCCATGGCCACGCAGTGCTGGTGGCGTGGCCAGCAGTGAGGGGCAGGGCCTGAGGGTGCCGCCACCTGGGATTTAAGTGGCGAGGCAGCCGGGTCGCCCAAAGCTAGGGAACCCGCTTGCCCTGGAGGCCCCATGGAAATCAATCGAACCCTGCCGCCTGCTCCCGTGACGCCTTTGGAGGCAGCCACCCGCCACGACGCCGAGCCCCAACCGTTGCCGGCCGGGGTGGCGAGGCTGCCTGGCCGCGAGTCTGCGATGCCGCTGGAGGCGTTGCAGGAGGCCCTGCGCGAACTGCCGGAGATCGATCTCGATCGCGTGCTGGCGCTTCGCGAGCTGTTGCGCGAGCAGGGGCTGGATACCCGTGCCGACACGCTGGCACGCAGCATCCTGGGCCATCACCGGGGGCCGGAGGGATGAGCGCCGCCAATCGCCAGCAGGTGCTGATCATGGTGGCTGCGGACCTGCTGGCCGATCACCGCGCCCTGCCGGTGTTGCTCGATCATCTGCAAGCGCTGAACGGCGCCCTGGCTCGCCATGACCAGGGCCAGGTGGACGCACTCAACGGTGCCATTCGCCAGGCTCTGGATGCCATGACCGAGCGGGCGCAGCGGCGCGAGCGGGTGCTGAGCGCCAATCGCCTGTCCCGGAAGCAGGACGGCATGCTGCGGCTGCTGGCCTGCTACCCCACGGAGCAGGCCCAGCGCCTGCGCATGGCCTGGAGTGAAATGAAGGACATGCTGCAGGCCTGCCGCCAGCTCAACGAACGCAACGGGCGCCTGCTGGCGGCGCAATGCGAACTGGTGGACCGCTGGCTGTCCGAGCCGCTCTACGCACCGGCCTGAGGTGCGGGTCGACGCTGGCGACGGCAGCGCTCGGAGCAGTAGCGCACCTCGTCCCAGCAGCGTGCCCATTTGCGCCGCCAGGCGAAGGGCAGGCCGCAGGCGGCGCAGGTCTTCTGCGGCAGGTGGGCCTTCTTCACAGCGCTTCCCCGGCGTCGAGCCGGGCCAGCAGGGCTTCGCCCCGGGTCCAGAGGGCGTCCTGCTTGGCCTCGTCCATGCGCTCCAGGCTGCGGTAGATCATGCCCAGGCGGTGGTTGCCGCGCAGGCGGTCGCGGTGGCGCATGAGGAAGTGCCAGTACAGGGCGTTGAACGGGCAGGCCCGCTCGCTGGTGCTCTCGCTGACCGTGTAGTGGCAGTTGCTGCAGTAGTCGGACATGCGCTTGATGTACTGGCCGCTGGCGCAATACGGCTTGGAGCCCAGGTAGCCGCCGTCGGCGTGCATGACCATGCCCAGGGTGTTGGGCAGTTCGACCCAGTCGAAGGCGTCCATGTAGACCGCCAGGTACCAGTCGCAGATGGCCGGCGGGGCGATCCCGGCCAGCAGGGCGAAGTTGCCGGTGACCATCAGCCGCTGGATGTGGTGGGCGTAGGCGTGCTCCAGGGTCTGGCCGATGGCCTGGTGCATGCAGTTCATGCGGGTGTCGGCGGTCCAGTAGAAGTCGGGCAGCGGGCGCTGGTTGCCGAAGGCGTTGCGCTGGGCGTAGTCGGGCATCTGCAGCCAGTAGATGCCGCGCACGTACTCGCGCCAGCCGATGAGCTGGCGGATGAAACCCTCGGCGGCGTTGAGTGGAACGTCGCCGCGCCGGTGGGCGCTGTCCACGTCATCGCAGAGGCGGCGAAGGTCCAGCAGGCCGATGTTCAGCGCGGCGCTGATGCGCGCGTGGAAGAGGAAGGGCTCGCCCTCGGCCATGGCGTCCTGGTAGTCGCCGAAGGCGGCCAGGCCCTGGTCGAGGAAGCACTGCCAGAGGCGCTCGGCCTCGGCGTGGGTAACCGGGTAGTCGAAGCCCTCCACCTGGCCGTAGTGGTCGCTGAAGCGCTGGCGCACCAGGTCGATCACTGCGGTGGTGGTGGCGTCCGGCGGGAAGCGCGCCGGCAGCGGAGCCTTGACGCCCTTGGGCAGGGCCTTGCGGTTCTCGGCGTCGAAGTTCCAGGCTCCGCCCAGCGGGGTGCTGCCGTCGGGCTCCATGAGCAGCCCGGTGCGCTTGCGCATCAGGCGGTAGAACAGCTCCATGCGCAGTTGCCTGCGGCCTTCGGCCCAGCCGGCGAAGGTGGCGCGGCTGCAGAGGAAGCGGTCGTCCTCGTGCCACACCTGGGGCAGGTCGACGGCGCGCAGGGCCTGCTCCAGGCGCCATTCGCCGCATTCGGTGAGGTGCACTTCCCGTGCTTGCAACTGCATGGCCCAGCGGCTGAGTTCGCCGGGCAGACTGCCGCTGTTGGCGGGGTCGTCGAGTTGCACGTAGTGCACGGTGAAGCCGCGTTGACGCAGGGCCTCGGCGAAGTGCCGCATGGCGCTGAGGATCAGCACGATCTTCTGCGGGTGGTGCGGCACGTAGCGGGTCTCTTCCTGCACTTCGGCCATCAGTACCGCATCCTGCGCGGGGTCGAGGGCGCGCAGGGCGGCGAGGTCGAAGCTCAACTGGTCGCCGAGGACCAGCGCCAGGCGGCGTACTGGCATGGCGTTACCAGGCCGACTGCAGGGAGATCGGCAGGCGCATCGGTTCCTGCGGGCCGCCGCCGAGGCCGCAGGCCTCGTCCTGCACCACCTGCTGCACGAGGTGGAAGGGCACCGGGGTGATGCCCTGGAGCACGTCGCGGGCCTGGGTCATGGAGCGCAGGTGGAGCACCTTGCCCTGGTCGTCGAGCACCGGCTCGCAGCGCTGCGGGGTGATGGCCTGGAGGACGTAGTTACCGCCTTCCAGGGCGATCAGTTCGAGGCTGTTGAGCTGCTGGGACTGAGCGAGGTTGAACAGCTGCTGCAGGTTCATGGCACGTTCCTCTCGTGGGGTGGTTCACCAGGGCAGGGGCTCGCCGGTGTAGGCGTAGAAGCCGCCGCTGGCCTCGGGGCCGGCGCGGTCGATGACCGCCAGCAGTTGCTCCGCGGCATCGGCTGGCGGGCGGCCCGTCTCCCCGCCCCGGAAGGGCTGCGAGAGGCGGGTGTTCACGGTGCCGGGATGCAGCGCCAGGACCACGCTGGCCGGCTGCCGGCGGGCGAGTTCGATGGCGGCTGTCTTCACCAGCATGTTCAGGGCGGCCTTGGAGGCGCGGTAGCTGTACCAGCCGCCGAGGCGGTTGTCGCCGATGCTGCCGACCTTGGCCGAGAGCAGCGCGAGGACGCTGCGGCGGCGGTCCAGCAGGCCGCTGAAATGACGCAGCACCAGGGCAGGGCCGAAGGTGTTGGCCTGGAAGGTGGCCAGCAACTGGGCGTGGTTCAGGTCGCTCAGTTTCTTCTCGGGCATGAACTGCTCGGTGTGCAGCAGCCCGGCGGCGTTGATGATCACCTGGAACGGCCCGAGGGCTTCCACGGTGCGGGCGGCGGCTTCGATGCTGGCCTCGTCGGCGAGATCCAGCCGGGGCGTGCCATTGCGGCCCAGGCCCAGGGCGAGGCCGCAGCGCGGGTCGGCGGTCAGGGCATCGAGCAGGGCGCTGCCGATGCCGCCGCTGGCGCCGATCACCAGGGCGCGGTAGCCGTTGGGGAAACTGGGCAGGGTCATGGCTGGTTCAGTCCCGCTTGCGGAAGAACAGGGTGACCTGGCCCAGCTCGACGCCGAACTTGGTCATGAAGGAGCGGTTGGCCAGGGTGCGGTCGTCCAGCAGGTACATCCAGTCGTCGAAGTTGACGTGGTAGGTGGTGCCGTCCACCGGCAGCTCCAGTACGTAGCGCCAGCGCAGGGCGTTGCCGGCGACTTCGCCCTCGGCCACGCCGACCACGTCCGGGGCGGTGCCGCGCCAGTGGTTGGGGCCATCGGGGCGCAGGGTCCAGACCCGCTGCTGGCGGGTGCCGTCGCTGTAGGTGAAGCGTTCGTCGAGGATTAGCCGGCCGGCTTCCTCGCGGCCCTGGATGTCGACGTGGAAACGCTTGATCACCTTGCCGGAGCGGTCCTGGAACATGCCCCAGGCGTCCACGCCGCCGACGAAGTAGCGGCGCAGGTCCAGGGTGGGGTTCTCGTCCTTGTAGTCGCCCACTTCCACCTGGCTGCAGGCGCTGAGCAGCAGGCAGAAGAGCAGGGCCAATCGCGATTTCATGGTGGGCTCCGTAAAAAGTTGTACATCAATGGAGTGAATGTACAAGAAAAGCTGTATTTGTCGAGTGTTTGTACAGGATTTTGGGGGGCACAGGACAGCCGGCTGCCCGAGGTGGGCAGCCGGTGGAAATCGAGGTGGATGAGCGGTGGGGTGAAGCGGTGGGTGCGGGGGGTCAGTCGAGGACGATGTGGGGCAGGAAGCGGCTGGTGTCCTTGGTGATCAGGCTGTCGTCCTCGCGGATGCCCATGCCCGAGGCGGTGTCGCCGATGACCCAGGAGCCGATCAGGGTGTAGCTGTCGCCGAACTTCGGCAGCGGGGCGAACTGCTGGAGGATATAGGGCGCGTCGGTGTAGGGGCCGTCTTCGGCGATGCGTTCGTCGCCTTCGGTGCGGATCTCGATGTTGGCGCCTTCGCGGGAGAAGAACGGCTTGCGCACCCAGCCCTTGGGCACCGGGGCGCGCGGGTCGGCGTCGAGGTGGCTGGGCAGCAGGTTGGGGTGGCCCTCGTTGAACTTCCACAGCAGCGGGAGGATGCCCTTGTTGCTGATGATGGATTTCCACGCGGGCTCGACGAACTGGGTGTCGCAGCGCGGCACGGCTTCGCCGAAGGGCTCGCGGAAGATGTGCTCCCAGGCGTGCAGCTTGAACAGCCGGGGAATCCAGTTGCCCTGCAGGTCGACGAAGCGGCCTTCGGCGGTGAGGCCGATGTCTTCGATGTCGATGTGCCGGGCGTCGATGCCCGCCAGCCCGGCCATGCGCCCGAGGAAGTCGGTGGTGCCCCGGTCCTCCACCGAGCCGGCAATGGCGGAGAAGTAGAAGGGGGTGTCCTTGGCGAAGGTGTCGAAGGCGCGGATCAGGTCTTCGGCCAGGGTGTTGAACTGATCGGCCTCGGCGGGCAGGACGCCGCGGCGGATCTGGTCCTCCAGCCAGAGCAGTTGCACCGAGGCGCACTCCAGCAGGGAGGTGGGGGTGTCGGCGTTGATCTCCAGCAGCTTGGCCGGGCCGCGCCCGTCGTAGCTGAAGTCCATGCGCCCGTAGAGGTGCGGGTGGCCTTCCTTCCAGGAGGTGCGGACCAGATCGAAGAACGCCGGCGGAATCGCCAGGCCGCTGAGCAGCTCTTCGCTCTCCACCACGCGCTCGACCACGTCCAGGCACATCTGGTGCAGCTCGCGGGTGGGCTGCTCGATGTCCTTTGTGACCTGTGCGCGGGTGAAGCGGTAGTAGCCGCTTTCGTCCCAGTAACGCTCGCCGTCGATGGTGTGGAAGGCAAAGCCTTCGCGCTCTACGCGCTCACGCCAGTCGGGGCGTTCTTCGATGCTGATCTTGTGCATGGCCTGTCCTTAGCCGCCGAAACCGCTGCTTTTGCCACCCCAGCCGCCACGTGCGTTGGCTTCGCTGCCGAAACCGCCACGGGAGATGGTGGAACCCACCGCCGAGCCGGTGCTGCCGGTCTTGCTGCTCAGGCTCTTGCCCAGGGTCTGCTGGGTGTAGGTGGAGGAGGGGCTGCTGCGCGCCTGGGTGGAGCGGCTGAAGGTCTTGCCCTGCTCGATCTGCCGGGACAGGGTCGAGGTGGCATAGCCACCCCGGCTGTCGCGGTACTGGTAGATCGGCTGGGAATAGTAGCGGTTGCCGCTGTTGCCCATCATGTGGCCGATCAGCAGGCCGGTGAGCAGGCCGTTGTCGCTGTGGCCGGTGCTCTGCACCACCTGTTGCTCGGCCTGCTCGTAGGCGGCACGGCTGACCTGGTTGGTCATGGACAGCTCGAAACCGGCCAGGCGCGGCATGAACTTGCCGTCCGAGGTGGGCTGGCAGTAGCCGGGCACGAAGTCGGCGTCGCAGGCGTCCTTGTTGTCGTAGGTGGGGGCGATGGAACGGTGGTCGGCCATGGCGGTCATGTAGGCATCGGAGCAGACGTCCACGGGGAACTTGTCGGCGACGCAGGCCTGCACGTTCTTGAAGGTCTTGGTGGCGGTGACCTGAACCGTGTCCTGGGGCTGGCTGCAGCCGGCGATGGCCAGCGGCAGGGTGCCGGCCAGGACCAACTGTACGGAGTTGCGCTTTCTCATCGGTGTGTCCTCGCGTCGCCGTCTCAGGTCGAGGGGGTCATGCAGGCGGAGTTGAGGAAGCCGATGCTGATGGCCACCGAGGCGGAGTAGATGGCAGCGGCGTGCTCGCCACGGGCGATGCGCCCCGGCAGGTCCTTGAGCACCAGGCTGGCGACGAAGAAGGCCAGCAGTTGGACGATGGCGGCGATCACCACCCAGACCACGAAGTCCAGCACGCTGACGCTGTAGGCGATGATGTTGCTGGCCGGCAGGGCGAAGCCCACCAGGGAGCCACCCAGGGCGACGGCGGCGGCGCTGTTGCCTTCGCGGATCAGGGCGAATTCCTTGTGCGGGGTGATGCGGGTGTAGATGAACTGGAACAGCGCGAACAGGGCGGCCGCCACCAGGATGTACACGGCGAAGCCGAGTACGGCAGGGGCGTTGAGGGACATGCGCAGGGCGTCGAGCATGTGGGTCTTCCTTGGTCAGAGAACGTTGATGTCGGTGATTTGCAGTGTCACGCCCACCGCAGTGGTGAGGCTGATGACGCCGTCTTCGTCTTCCTCCACCGAGAAGAGCAGGAACTCCCTCCGGTTGAGCAAGCCGATCTCGCGGGCGTAGAGCATGCTGTGGTGCTCGACGCCATAACTGGCTTCGGGGCTGACGACGAACTCGCGCAGGGGCACCAGCTCGGTCTGGCCGTCCTCGCTGCCCCATTGGCGGACGTATTCCTCGCCCTCCAGCTCGTACAGGGGCATGCCGATGCGGGCGTTGGGGCCGGCCAGGCGCATCAGCTCGTCACGGCTGTTGATGGCGGTCACCTGGTGGTAACCGAAGAGGATGATGGATTCGATGTCGCTGTCGTCCGGGCCATTCATCAGCACCTGGAGGAAGTAGTCCTCGTCGTCCAGGTAGAAGCGCTTGATGCGGGTGGACTGGCCCAGCTCCAGGGTGCCAACGGCCCAGACCTTTTCGTCGCCGGGGATCTCGACCCCGGTCTGGCCGTCCAGCAGGGCCTTCAGCGAAGGGTCCAGGCACAGCATGCGTCCGGCGGCCAGGCCCAGGGGCTGGCTGTCGCTGGCGTGGCGGGTGCCGGTGTTGCGGGGCAGGGGCGGCTCCAGGCCGAGCCAGCGCTTGAGGGTGCTCACAGGGCATCTCCTTGCAGGCGATCAGTGGCGATGTAGAAGATCTCGCCGCCGTCGATGATCAGTTCGTTGGCGGGGTTGATGGCGAACTGGGCGGCGCCCGGTGCGCGGTAGCCGATCAGCGTGGCGCCGTGCTCCTGGCGCAGGCGGATGTACAGCTCACCGCAGGTGGTGCGCAGGCTGGCCGGCAGCACGTGGCGGTACTGGGTGGCACCTTCGCCGACGCACAGCAGCTCGGTGACCACGGCGCTGGAGCCCGGGTCCTGGGAGGCGCGCACCAGCATCTCGATGGCCATGTTGGAGGTGCACTCCAGCTCCGGGGCGTAGCGGCGGGCGAGGGCGGCGCGCTCGGAGTCGTTGAAGTGCGCGACCACGTGGCCGCGGGTGCCGATGGCCTTGAGGGTGAGGACGATGGCCAGGGTCAGGCTGTCGGAGCGGGTGTGCACGAGGATGCGTTCGGCCCCTTCGACGCCGGCGCGGCGCAGCAGCGAGGGGGTGTCGAGGGAGTCGCCACGGACGAAGGAGGCGCGGCCGGGCAGCGGGTTCTCTTCGAGCAGGGCGTCGCAGATCACCAGGTTGTCGTCGCGGGTGGTCACGTCCTGGTAGAGCAGCTCGACGATGCGCTCGCTGGCTTCGCCTTCCCAGCCGATCAGCACGGTGTGGTCCTTGAGGGTCGAGTAGTCGCCCAGTCCCTTCATGTTCTTTCTCCAGAGTTCGCCGACGGTGGTGGATGCCTTGCCGATCACGGTGGTCAGCAGGGCGATGCCGCCGAGCATGATCCACAGGGTGGTGATCAGCTTGCCGGGCGCGGTCTTCGGCGAGAGGTCGCCGTAGCCCACGGTGGTGGCAGTGGTCAGGTAGAAGTAGGTGAAGTCGACGCCCTGGGTCAGGTGTTCTTCACCTGCCAGGGTCAGCAACAGGTAGGAAACGCAGTAGTGCCCGGCCAGCAGCATGCCGATGCCGGCCCAGCCGAAACGCTGGAAGAAGGCCGAGGTGTGGTACCGCAACAGCAGGATCAGGGACATGGCATCCGCTCCAACAATCTGTCCATTCGGGGCCGGGCGATCATCCCGGCGCGCCGTTTCAGTTTCCTTGCACGTCCAGCCGTTTCGAGTGCATCAGCCAGGCCACCAGCACACCGGCGAGGGCGCCGGCGATGTGGGACTCCACCGACACACCCGGTACCGGGATGAAGCCGAACACCAGGCCGCTGTAGCCACCCAGGGCCACCAGGGCCACCAGCAGGCTGGCGAAGCTGCGCTGGAACCAGGCCCGTGCCAGCAGGTAGGTCCAGAGGCCGAAGATCAGTCCGCTGGCGCCGACGTGCACGCTGGTTCGCCCGAACGCCCACACCAGAGCGCCGCCGAGCAGGGTCACCAGCAGCGCGACGCGCAGGTAGCGACCCAGGCCTTCGGTGCTGACCAGCCAGCTGAGAACGATGAAGGGAGCCAGGTTACACAACAGGTGACGGAAAGATCCGTGCAGGAACGGGGCGAAGATTACACCCTGCAGGCCATAAATGCTGCGGGGAATGATGCCATGGCGCACAAGACTATCGCCGGTGACGCTATTGACGATCTGGATGACGACCATGATGGCCGCCAGGGCGAGGATGACGCGGATGCGCTTGCCGGACTCCATGGTGGCGTCCCGAACTCCATGCGAAAGAGGAGCGGGGCGGGCGACTGCCCGCCCCGCAGGGGTGTTACTGGGCGCTGTCCGGGGACTGCTTGGCCTTCAGGCGGGCCAGCACGTCGGCGGCGCTGCCGCTCTGGGCGCCGATGCCGGCTTCCTGCAGGCGACGCTCCAGGTCGCCACCGTTGGCTGCGGTATGCATCTCGTCGGCGGCGGCCAGGCGGGCGTCCTGCTCGTCCTGACGCTGGCGCAGGCGGTTGAGGCTGTCCAGGGCGGACTCCACCTTGCCGTTGGCGCCACCGGTGGCTTCGGCGGTCGCGACGCGGGCGCGCTGCACCACTTCGCGGGCCTTGGCCATCTCGATCTGTTGCTTCAGGCTCTTCAGTTGGCCTTCGGCTTTGTTGACCTGGGCATGCAGCATGTCGGCCTGCTTGCCGAACTGCTCGGCCTGGTTCTTCTCCTGGTCACGCTGGGCTTCCAGTTCGGCGATCTTGTTGGCGCACTCCAGGGCCAGGCTTTCCTCGCCCTTGTTCAGCGCGGCGGTGGCCTTGCCTTCCCAGTTGGCGATGTCGTTGCCCAGGCTCTCCAGGCGCTGCTGGGACAGCTTCTGCTTGGCCTTGATGTCCACCAGGCCGTTGCGGGCCTGCAGCACGGCCTTGTCGGCGTCACGCATTTCCTGCTCGAGGATGCGGATGGCGTTGGCATCGACGATGGCTTCGCCGACTTCCGAGGCACCGCCACGTACGGCGGTGATGATTTTTTTCCAGATGCTCATGGGGCTTCTCCTACAGGGGAATTCGGTCAGGCCTTGAAGTGGTCTTCGAAGGCTTCGACGGCGCGGATCACGTTCTCGGCCAGGGTGAAGACCTCCTGCACGATGACGGTCAGCGACGAGGCGGCGCTGAGGGCACCGAACATGGAGTACACCTCCTGTCCGTCGATCACTTCGACCCCGACCGAGGACAGCGGGAACAGGTCGCGGGTACGCAGTACCAGGGCGTTGAAATAGTGCGGGTCCTTAACGTCGCTGACCGGCACCAGGGTGGCGTCGACCATGATGTGGTCGCCTTGTACCGCCAGGTAGATCGGCAGGTCGCCGTATTCGGTCATGGTCAGCTTCAGGCCGGCCTGCTCGCCTTCGGCGACGCTCAGCAGGATTTCACCCGCGGTCACCAGTTCCAGTTCGGCCAGGGCGCTGTGAAGCGAGCTGAGGGTCCAGTTGCTGTTCTCGGTCATGTAGTCCTCCAGTTTGACTCGGTCACCCAAAAAGGGCTGCCGTAACGCTCTCTCGATGCCTTTGAGGGCGTTCACGTTTTCGGGAAGGATCCAGAATTCGCGCTTCACCAAACCCGCATCGCGAAGTCGGTTCCTCATATCGCGGACGTAGTCGGCAGAAGTCTTGCCCTTGGGCGAAGTAGCCTTCCGTACGCTGGTGTCCGTGGTCTTCTTGCGAGGCATTTCGTTCCTCCTCAAGTGCAACGGAGCGAACATTACGCCGGTCCGAACGGTTGTGCAATTCCTTACATGAAAGATTTTATGAATCTTTCATGTAAGTATTTTTTGCGACTTTTCCGGCCATGCGCAAACGCCCGGCACAGGGCCGGGCGCGTGGCATTAGGGAGGGGAGGGCGTCAGCGGGTGCGGATCTCGCCGCTGGCGAGGCTGTGGGCGTCGTTGCCCATGGCGTCCTTGAGGTCCAGGTCCGCGCCCTTGCGGCGCAGGGCCTCCAGCAGCTCGGTGCGCTGGAACAGGGCGGCGTACATGGCGGCAGTCTGCCCGGCGGCGTTGCGCTGGTCGGTGGGGCAGTCGGCCTGCATCAGACGCCGGGCGATGCCCAGTTCGGCCTTGAAGATGGCGCCCATCAGGGCAGTGTTGCCGCGCTGGTCCTGCAGGCAGGGGTTGGCGCCGGCGGCCAGCAGGGTGTCCACGGCCTCGGTGTGGCCGTGGTAGGCGGCGAGGATCAGGGCGCTGTAGCCCTTGGCGTCCTGGGTGTCGAGGTCGTAGCCGGCCTCGATGAAGGTGGTGAGCATGTCGGTGCGGCCGTTGCGCGCGGCCTCGAAGAAGTAGTCGGCCAATTGGGCCTTGATGGCGGCCTCGTCCGGTTGCGCGGCGACCGCCAGGCTGCTGGCCAGCAGCAGGGTGCAGAGTAGGGTTTTCATCGGGCTATGTCCCAGTACCGTGTTGGGAAGGCAAGTTGGTTATCGAGTTCTGCTGATGTCTCCTGTTTCGCCTTGCCAGGCGAGTTTCTTTTTTCAATCGCCAAAAAAGAAACCAAAAAGGCTCGCCCCTGCATCCGGGTCCCGCTTCGCGGGACTCCCCTCGCTCCATCGTTGCTTCGGGGGGCGGCGCGATGGGCCATCCATGGCCTGGCGCGCCTCTCGCGGCATCCATGCCGCTCGCTCCCCTGCACAACGACTGCACTCGGCCTCCTGAAGGGGCAGCTTCCCTGCCTCAGCTTCACGACCAGGCGTGAGCCCGGTGTGCGCTCAAGGCCTGCCCGCTCTTCCATCAAAGGAAGAGGTTGGCTGAACGACCTTGGAGCGTTGCAATACAAGGAAGAAGTACGGCAGTTCATCGCGGACTCCAGGGGCCGGCCCGCATGAAGCGGGCCGGCGGTTGGGTCAGTCGGAGAGTTTCGCGGCCAGGGCTTTCACCTTGGCCAGGTCGCCACCGGCCACCTGGGTGACGCGGGTGCCGTAGTCAGCATCGGCCTTGTAGAGGAAGGACAGCATGATGTGCTTGCTCTCGCTGTCGGTGCCGGCCAGGGACTGGCCGAAGCTGTTCACCAGGTCCTGCTTCTCCTTGCGGCTGTAGGAGCGGTACAGGTCACCGGCCTGCTTGAAGTTCTGCTCGCGCTGGATGCGGCGCTGCTGGGTGGTGCCTTGCAGCGGGGTTTCCACGTAGCGGGCGGCAGTCGTCTCTTCACGCGGCTCCAGGCGGCTCGGCTGGTAGTTCACGCCGCTCAGGCTGTGGCCGGCGTTCATCGCGCCGTCCTGGTTGCCGTTGTTGACTGGGACCTTCGGGCGGTTGACCGGCAGCGACAGGCCGTTGGCGCCGACGCGGTAGAGCTGGGTGTCGGCGTATGCGAACACGCGGCCCTGCAGCAGGCGGTCTTCGGAGGGCTCGATGCCGGGCACCAGGTTGGACGGTGCCATGGCCACCTGCTCGGTCTCCTGGAAGAAGTTGTCGACGTTGCGGTTCAGCACCATCTGGCCGACCTTGCGCTCCGGCACGTCAGGCCAGACCTTGGTGGCGTCCAGCGGGTCGAACTCGAAGCGCGCCAGGTCCTCGGGCTTGAGCACCTGCACGTAGAGGTCCCACTTCGGGTAGTCGCCCTTGGCGATGGCGTTCACCAGGTCGTTGGTCATGTGGCTGTAGTCCTTGCCCTGGACGGCTTCCACTTCCTTCGGGTCGAGGTTGCGGATGCCCTGCAGGCTCTTCCAGTGGAACTTCACGTAGCTGACCTCGCCCTTGGCGTTGACCAGCTTGTAGGCGTGCACGCCGTTGCCGTCCATGAAGCGGTAGCCGGCCGGGGTGCCCTCGTTGGAGTAGAGCAGGGTCAGGGTGCGGATGGCCTCGGGGTGGTGGGAGAAGAAGTCGAAGCGGCGCGAGTCATCGTCCAGGTTGGTGCGCGGGTCCGGCTTGAAGGCGTGGACCATGTCCGGGAACTTGATGGCGTCGCGGATGAAGAAGGTGGGGAAGTTGTTGCCCACCAGGTCCCAGTTGCCGTCGGCGGTGTAGAACTTGGTGGCGAAGCCGCGCGGGTCACGCAGGGTTTCCGGCGAGTGGTTGCCATGTACCACCGAGGAGAAGCGCACGAACACCGGGGTGCGCTCGCCGTTGCGGAACAGCTTGGCGACGGTCAGGTCGGCGAGGTCCGCCGTGGCGGTGAACTCACCGTGGGCGCCGGTGCCACGGGCATGCACCACGCGCTCGGGGATGCGTTCGCGGTCGAAGCGCTGCAGTTTCTGGATCAGTTGCACGTCCTGCAGCAGCACGGAGCCGTTGGGGCCGGCTGTCTGAGAATTCTGGTTGTCACCCACGGGGGCGCCGTTGTCGCGGGTCAGCGGGGCGCCCACGGCCATGGAAAGATTGAACAGGCATGCCGCCGCCAGCAGGCCGGGGGCGGTGCGTTGAAATCTGGACATTTGCGTCTCCTGATGTCTCTGGTTCGGGTGTTGCGGTCTGAACCATAGGGAGCGCGGAAGGGTTTGGATAATAGGATTTCGTCAGCCTGGCGATTAGGAAATATCAAGGGTCCTACGCGCGCCGCCTCCCTAGAGTTTCCGGGTACAAGTCGCAACCCGGATTCACAGGAGGCCGCCATGGCGGCCCGCACACAGGAAGACCGATGACCCTGACCGAATTGCGTTACGCCGTTGCCCTGGCGCAGGAACAACACTTCGGCCGCGCCGCCGAGCGCTGCCACGTCAGCCAGCCCACCCTCTCGGTGGGCATGAAGCGACTGGAGGACTATCTGGGCGTGCTGCTCTTCGAGCGCAGCAAGGGCGCCGTCTACCTCACGCCCATCGGCGAGAGCATCATCGAGCAGGCGCAGAAGGTGCTGGCCGAAGCCAACGCGGTGCTGGAGATGGCCCACGCCGGACGCAACCAGTTGTCCTCGCCGCTGCGGGTCGGCGCCATCTACACCATCGGGCCCTATCTGTTCCCGCACCTGATCCCCCAGTTGCACACCGTGGCGCCGCAGATGCCGTTGTACATCGAGGAGAACTTCACCCACGTGCTGCGCGAGCGGCTGCGTGAGGGCGAGCTGGACGCCATCATCGTCGCCTTGCCATTCACCGAGCCCGACGTGCTGACCAAGGTGCTCTACGACGAAGCCTTGTGCGTGCTGCTGCCCGCCGACCACCCCCTGGCGGCGGAGCAGCGCCTGTCGGCGGATGCGCTGGAGGATGCCGAACTGCTGATCCTCGGCGAGGGGCATTGCTTCCGCGAGCGCGTGCTGGAGGTGTGCCCGGCCACCCAGCGAGCAAGCGTGGAATCCAGCTCCCTGGAAACCATCCGCCACATGGTCGCCTCCGGCCTCGGCGTCTCCGTGCTGCCGCACTCGGCGGTCTCCGGCCACCACTATTCGCCGGGCAGCGTGGCCATCCGCCATTTCAGCGCGCCGGTGCCGTTCCGCCAGGTGGCCATCGCCTGGCGCGCGAGCTTCCCGCGTCCCCGTGCGATCGACGTGCTGGCCGACTCGGTCAGGCTCTGCTCGGTTTCCCGTGGGCCGAACGGGGAGGTTTGAGAGGCACTAGGGCCGCCACCTCTCCATGGCCGCGTGGCAGTCTTCCACCAGCGCCGGCATGTGCTTCGAACTCGTGCCAGTCCAGCAGTGCCAGGGCCTCCTGCGCCGCTGTGCGCAGCGGCGCCCATTGCGGGTGCTCGAAGTGGTTGCCTTCCAGGTTGACGTAGGCCTCGTGGATCAGGGCCTCGCAGGCGGCCATCAGCGCCTGCAGGTGCTCATGCGCCCGGGGCAGAAGGTGCGGCGGGACGCCGTTGACGCAGGCGTGGAGGTACTCGAGGTGATAGGGCCCGAGGTTGCAGTCGGCGCAGCAGCCGATGTTCGCCTGCTGCCAATCGGCGTCCCGGGCGAGGAACTGCAGCACCGGCCCCAGTTCGTCCAGCAGGATGAGCCGGCGATATTACTCCTCGCCGTACCCGCGCCAGATCAGTAGCGCGAGGCTTTCCGCTGGCGCGTCATGGTGGTCAGTCATGGACTGCTCCGGCATGCCACCAGGCGGGGCGCCCATCCTCGAAGGCGTCATGGGGCGGCCTCAACGGTTCCACGCGTCATGACCCTGTACCGCCAGGGGGCGCGACCGCCCTTGTGATACGCCTTCTTGTAGCTGACCAGGCCTTCGAATTCGGCCCCCTTGCCTGCCCAGAAGTCCTTCCACCAGATACGGATCGATGCCTGTGTCTCATCGATGAGTTCCCACTCGCCCATGTTGGGGGCGAAGAACAGGACATGGTTCATGTCGATCCTGTCGAGAGCGAAGGCATCGAAGGTTTCGCCGGAGTTCACGTCGCTGCGCGCTATCCATTTGGCGAAGCATTCCTAGGGCTGGTTGGTGTGGCTGTTTACGCCCGGCACCACGAGACGCAGGCACTTTTCGTGCGGTCGCTGCGGGTCGAGCTCGATGAACTCGGCGCTGGATGGCCATGCCACGGGCAACCTGGCTATCCGGCCTTTCGCCCCGCCGGCGCCGTTCCGCCAGGTGGCCATCGCCTGGCGCGCGAGCTTCTCTCGCTCGCGCGCCATCGATGTGCTGGCCGATTCGGTGCGGCTGTGCTCGGTGCGGCATGCCTAGGCCGGGCTCACCAGCCGCAGGCCGCCTCGAAGCTGTCGGCGCGGGCCATGGCCCACATGCGCGCATAGAAGTCGGCTTCGAGGTCGTCCCGCAGCAGGTCGCCCGGTTTGAGAAAGACGTGGAGCTGCGAGAACAGGCGGATTTCACGGTCGGACACGCGCCGCACCAGGTGGCGCGGTTCGAGCTGGGAGGGGTGCTCCAGGCCGGCGGCGGCGAGCATCTCGGCCAGGGCCTTGAGGGTGTTGCGGTGGAAGTTGAACACCCGCTCGGCCTTGTCCGGCACCACCAGGGCGCGCTGGCGCAGTGGGTCCTGGGTGGCCACGCCGGTGGGGCATTTGTTGGTGTGGCAGCTCTGGCTCTGGATGCAGCCGATGGCGAACATGAAGCCCCGTGCGGAGTTGGCCCAGTCGGCGCCGATGGCCAGCACGCTGGCGATGTCGAAGGCGCTGACGATCTTGCCGCTGGCGCCCAGGCGGATCTTGTCCCGCAGGTTCAGCCCCACCAGCACGTTGTGCACGAACAGCAGCCCTTCGCGCAGCGGCACGCCGATGTGGTCGGTGAATTCCAGGGGCGCTGCGCCAGTGCCGCCTTCAGTGCCGTCGACGACGATGAAGTCGGGCAGGATGCCGGTCTCCAGCATGGCCTTGGCGATGCCCATGAACTCCCAGGGGTGGCCGATGCACAGCTTGAAGCCCACCGGCTTGCCACCGGAGAGCTCTCGCAGGCGTTCGATGAACTGCAGCATCTCGATGGGGGTGGAGAAGGCGCTGTGGCGGGACGGGGAGATGCAGTCCTCGCCCATGGGCACGCCGCGGGTGAGGGCGATTTCCTCAGTGACCTTGTGCTTGGGCAGGATGCCGCCGTGGCCGGGCTTGGCACCCTGGCTGAGCTTGATTTCGATCATCCGCACCTGCGGGCTGGCGGCCTGGGCGGCGAAGCGCTCCGGGTCGAACTGGCCGGTGGCGGTGCGGCAGCCGAAGTAGCCACTGCCCAGTTCCCACACCAGTTCGCCGCCGTGCTCGCGGTGATAGGGGCTGATGCTGCCCTCGCCGGTGTCGTGGTAGAAGTTGCCGCGCCGGGCACCCTGGTTGAGCGCGCGGATGGCGTTGGCACTGAGGGAGCCGAAGCTCATGGCGGAGATGTTGAACACCGAGGCGGAGTAGGGGTGCTTGCACTGCGGGCCGCCGATCACCACGCGGAAACTGGACGGGTCGCTCAGCGGCGCCGGGCGCATGGAGTGGCCGATGAATTCGAAACCGGCCTGGTACACGTCGATCAGCGTGCCGAAGGGCTTGTCGGCGCCCTCGTTCTTGGCGCGGGCGTAGACCAGCGAGCGCTGGGCGCGGGAGAAGGGCAGTTGTTCGCTGTCACCCTCCAGCAGGTACTGGCGAATCTCCGGGCGGATGCCTTCCACCAGGTAGCGGATGTTGCCCAGGATCGGGTAGTTGCGCCGCACGGCGTGGCGGTCCTGCAGCAGGTCGACGATGCCCAGCAGGCTGAGCAGGGCGGTGAGCAGGGTCAGCGGCCACAGCCACTCGTGCTGGATGAAGGGCAGGGTGACCAGGGTGAAGAGCACGCAGAAGGCGAAGAACGCATAGCGGCTGAGAAGCGACAGGTTCATGCGGGTTCCTTGTGGGGGGAGTGCGCGGCACAGCTTAGCGGAACGCAGCGGCACCGGGTCCGCAGTCGCTCAGGGAAGCGGATGGGATCGGGCTTCGAGTGGCCGCCACCGGGTTTCATGTTCGCCTTGCTCGGCTGTGCCAGGCCCGTGCGCGGCCTGGCCTTTCAGCAGCGGGCCACCGGCGACTGGCCGCACGGCTCGGTGGGCATCCGTTGGGTTCGCCTGGACTCAGGAATGGGGCAGGGACGGGGGCATGCTGAGCCTGGTTTCAGGGTGGGGTTGCCGGTTTTGCGCCGCCCCGGGCAAGCCCCCTGCGTTTTTTGCATGGGCCTCGGAGTAAACTGCGCGCCTCTTCAAGGCCGGGGTGATGCGGTGAACTGGGACATCTTCTGCAGCGTGGTGGACAACTACGGCGACATCGGCGTGACCTGGCGCCTGGCCCGCCAACTGGTGGCCGAGCACGGGGCGGCGGTGCGCCTGTGGGTCGACGAGCCGGCAGCCTTCCAGCGCCTGCATCCGGCGGCTGATCCCCTGGTTGACCGGCAGGTCTGTGCCGGGGTGGAGGTGTGCCGCTGGTACCGTGAATGGCCCGAGGTAGAGCCGGCCGATGGGGTGATCGAGGCCTTCGCCTGCGAACTGCCGGCGGCCTACGTGGCGGCCATGCAGGCCCGTGAGCGGCCGCCGCTGTGGTTGAACCTGGAGTACCTGAGCGCCGAGGACTGGGTCGGCGGCTGCCACGGGCTGCCGTCGCTGCAGGCCAATGGTCTGAGCAAGTTCTTCTTCTTCCCCGGGTTCCGTGCCGACACCGGCGGCCTGCTGCGCGAGGCCGGCCTGCTGGTGCGGCGCGAGGCCTGGCAGGCGGACCGGGTGGCCCAAGACGCCTTCCTGGCTTCCCTGGGCGTGGTGCGCGAAGCCGGTGCGCGGCTGGTCTCGCTGTTCGCCTACGAGAACCCGGCGCTGGCGAGCTGGCTGCAGGCCCTGGCAGAGGATGCCCGGCCGACCTGCCTGCTGGTGCCGGAGGGGCGCATCCTCGGTGACTTGGCGGCCTGGGCGGGACAGGACGGGCTGGTGGCGGGGGATCGGCTGCAGCGCGGCAACCTGTCGCTGGTGGTGCTGCCCTTCGTGCCCCAGGACGACTATGACCGCCTGCTGTGGTGCTGCGACTTCAACGCCGTGCGCGGCGAGGATTCCTTCGTGCGGGCGCAATGGGCGGGGCGTCCGCTGCTGTGGCACATCTACCAGCAGGCCGAGGACGCCCACCTGGAGAAGCTGGAAGCCTTCCTGGCGCTGTATGGCGAGGGGTTGTCGAGCGAGGCGGCGCAGGCATTGCGTGGTAGCTGGCTGGCCTGGAACCGGGGAGGCGACATGGGCGAGGCATGGCGTGCGCTGGTCCGCCACGAGGCCGAGCTGCAGGTCTGGGCCCAGCGCTGGTGCGGTCTGCAGGGCTCGCGGCAGGACCTGGCCGCGGGGATGGTGCATTTTTATACAAATTGGATATGATACGCGGCCTGTTTTTAGTCACCCATCCAAATCGGATATTCGTATGAAAACCGCTCAAGAGTTCCGCGCCGGCCAAGTCGCCAACATCAATGGCGCTCCCTGGGTCATCCAAAAGGCCGAATTCAACAAGTCCGGCCGCAACAGCGCCGTCGTCAAGATGAAGCTGAAGAACCTGCTGACCGGCGCCGGTACCGAGACCGTGTTCAAGGCCGACGACAAGCTGGAGCCGATCATCCTTGAACGCAAGGAAGTGACCTACTCCTACTTCGCCGACCCGCTGTACGTGTTCATGGACACCGAGTTCAACCAGTACGAGATCGAGAAAGCCGATCTGGAAGGCGTCATGACCTTCATCGAAGACGGCATGACCGACGTTTGCGAAGCCGTTTTCTACAACGACCGCGTGATCTCCGTTGAACTGCCGACCACCATCGTTCGCCAGATCGCCTACACCGAGCCGTCCGTCCGTGGCGACACCTCCGGCAAGGTGATGAAGACTGCCCGCCTGCACAACGGTGCTGAGCTGCAGGTTTCCGCCTTCTGCGAAATCGGTGATTCCATCGAGATCGATACCCGCACCGGCGAGTACAAGTCCCGCGTCAAGGCCTGAGCCTGAACCGCGAGTGACAGAAAAGCCCGGCATTGCCGGGCTTTTTCGTTTCTGCTGTTTCGCTCAGAGCGCCTTCTGCAGGTTCTGGCGCAGGGCGACGAGTTCCTCCTTCAGCGTGCCGAGGTCGCCCAGGGTCATCTCGCTGGCAGCGAGGATGCAGCCGGGGATGCGCTGTGCTTCCCGATGCAGGGCGCGGCCCTTGTCGGTCAGGCGCAGCTCGACCACGCGCTCGTCGGCGCTGCTGCGGGTGCGGGTGATCAGGCCTTCGGCCTCCAGGCGCTTGAGTAGCGGGGTGAGGGAGCCGGGGTCGGTGAGCAAGCGGGCGCTGATCTCGCCGACGGTGATGCCATCGCCCTCCCAGAGCACCAGCATGGCCAGGTACTGCGGGTAGGTGAGGCCCAGCTCCTGCAGCAGGGGCTTGTAGACCTTGGTCATCAGCAGCGAGGTGGAATACAGGGCGAAACACAGTTGGTTATCCAGCTTGAGGGCTTCGCAGGGCTCGACGGGTTCGCTCATGGCCACCTCCGGGTTTGGCAAGGGCGCAATTTAGCGCACAAGCCTTTCGCGGGCAAAACAGGGCACGGGCTGTTTGCAGCCTGGCAGGAAGCGGCCACACTTGGCGTTTTCCCTCGTGCGCCAAGGAGTGCGACATGACCGACCCGCAGAACAACCCCTACCAGGCGCCCCAGGCTCCGCTCACCCAGGAAACCGTCGGCGGCCTGCCGCTGGCGCCCCGTGGCACCCGCCTGGGCGCTGCGATCATCGACAGCCTCATCCTGATCCTCGTTTGCCTGCCCCTGGGCTTCGTCTTCGGGGTCTATGACGGCATCACCTCGGGCGTGCAGCCCGGTTTCGGGCAGCAGGCCGTGGGCGCCGTGCTGGGGATCGCTGCCTTCCTTGCGGTCAACGGGGTGTTCCTCAGTCGCTACGGCCAGACCGTGGGCAAGCGCCTGCTGAAGATCGCCATCGTCGACCAGGACGGCCACAAGCCGGACTGGGTCCCGATGTACCTCAAGCGCTACCTGCTCTGGGGGCTGATCGCCTACATCCCGCTGCTCGGTGGGTTGGTGTTGCTGGTGAACTACCTGTTCATCTTCCGTAGCGACCGCCGCTGCCTGCACGACCTGACCGCCGGCACCCGCGTGGTCCAGTTGGCGGCCTGAGTCAGCCGCGACCGAGGCCGCCCCGCAGGGCCAGGTCCCAGGGCGGTTCCGGGCCGAAACGGTTCTTGAGGAACTCCAGCAACAGCCGGCTCCGCGAGCTGGCTTCCCCTTCCAGTCGCAACGCGTAGATGCCGCTGGGCTCCGGTGGCGGCAGACCCTCGTCGCAGAACAGCGGCACCAGTTCGCCGCGTACCAGGTAGTCGCTGATCAGCCAGGTGGGCAGGTGGGCCACACCGAGCCCGGCCACGGCGGCGAACAGCAGGGTTTCGGCATTGTTGGCGGTCATCCGCATGCGTTTGGGGCGGACGATCTGCAACCGCCCGTCCAGCTCGAAACGCCAGGCGTAGGGCGGTGCCAGGGCGTCCCAGTCGAGGCCTTCGTGCTCCTCCAGTTCACGGACGTTGCGCGGCACGCCGCGCCGCTTCAGGTACTCCGGGCTGGCGCAGAGGATGCGCACCATGGGCGCCAGTGGGGTGGCCACCAGCCGGGTGTCGGCCAGTGGGCCGATGCGCAATATCAGGTCGACCTCCCCCAGGTGTGTGCCGTGCATGTCGACGAAGCTGTCGATCAGGCGCAGTTGCACGTCAAGCCCGGGGTAGGTGACCAGGAACTCGGCGATGGCCGGGGCCAGGTGGCGGCGGCCGAACGGGGCGGGGGCGTCGATGCGGATCAGCCCTTCCGGGGCACTGCTCAGGGACACGGCCTCGGCCCGGGCCAGGCGCAGCTCGGCGAGGATGCGCTTTGCCCGTTCGGCAAAGGCCAGGCCCGCGGGCGTGGCGCGCACCGCGTGGGTGCTGCGGATGAACAGGGTGCTGCCGAGGGCCTTCTCCAGCCCGTCGATGCGGCGGGCCACGGCCGAGGGTGTCAGGGGGTGGCGGCGCGAGGCGGCGGAGAAGCTGCCGGCGTCGAGTACATCGAGGAACAGCGCGAGCTGTTCGGTGAGGGCGTCGGGGTACATGGGGTTGCCTGTGCGAATTGCGCAAAGCCATTGTGCGCTGCTGTGCGTTTCCCCACCAGCCAGGGCTGCGTAGCATGCGCGCCAATTCGGATGGGAGGCTCCATGGATCTGTTGTCGATCGCGATGTATGTGGCGCTGGGTGCCTGCCTGGGCACGGTGGGCGGTGTGTTCGGCATCGGCGGCGGGCTGATCGCCATCCCCGCGCTGGGGGTGCTGTTCGGCCTGGACCAGCAACTGGCCCAGGGCACGGCGCTGGTGATGGTGGTGCCCAACGTGCTGCTGGCGCTGTGGCGCTACCACCAGCGCAACCGCATCGATCCGCGCCATGCGCTGTTGCTGGCCGCCTCCAGCGTCGGCTGCGCCTGGCTGGCCTCGCTGGTGGCGGTGCGAATGGACGCCCAGAGCATGCGCCTGGCATTCGTGGTGTTCCTGCTGGCCTTGGCGGCCTACAACTTCGCCCGCATGTTCATGGCCAAGACCACGGCCAGTGCCGAGCTGCGCCATCCCTGGCCGTGGCTGGGCGTGCTGGGTGGTGCGGCGGGCGCCATGGGCGGGATGTTCGCGGTGGGCGGGGCGGTGATCGCCACGCCGGTGCTCACCAGCGTGTTCGGCACCACTCAGGTGGTTGCCCAGGGCCTGTCGCTGACCCTGGCGGCGCCCAGCACCGCCGTGACCCTGCTCACCTACGGCCTCAATCACCACGTCGACTGGGCCATGGGCGTGCCCCTGGCCTTCGGCGGCCTGCTCAGCATCAGTTGGGGCGTGCGTCTGGCCCATGCCCTGCCCGAGCGGGTGTTGCGCACGGCGTTCTGCGTGTTCCTGCTGGTGTGTGCCGTGTTGCTGGCGATCGAGTGATCGGGCCTACAGGCGGAACCCCTCGATGATGTGTTCGGCCAGCGTATCGGTCACCGGCGAGGTGCTGCGTGGATTGCGCACCAGCACGATGCTGCAGCTGGGCAGCAGGGGCAGGCCTTCTGCCTCGCCGAGGATGCGCATGTCGGCGGTGATCAGGCTCTGCAGTTGGGCCGTGACCGCCAGGCCGGCACTGACAACGGCCATGATCGCCGACAGGCTGGGGCTGGTGTAGGCCACGCGGTAGGTCCGGCCCAGAGTGTCCAGGGCATTGCAGGCCCAGGCCCGGCAGAAGCAATCGGTGTTGAACATCGCCAGCGGCATCTGCGCCTGCTCGTGGGGGCTGTGGCCGACGGCCTCGGCCCAGACGAAGCGCTCCTGGCGCAACAGCTCGCCGATCTCGGTGCCCGGCGCGCGGGTGAGAATGGTCAAGTCCAGGTCCTGGCGCTGCATGAGCTGCGAGGACGAGTCGCAATGCACCTCCACCTGCACCAGCGGGTAGGCCTGGGCGAAGCGCGAGAGGATGCCGGGCAGGAAGCGCATCACGTAGTCATCCGGCGTGCCGATGCGCACGGCACCGACCATGTGCGGCTCGCGCAGGGTGGTCATCACCTCGCCATGCAGCTTGAGGATGCGTCGCGCATAGCTGAGCAGGATCTGCCCCTCGGCCGTCAGCCGCACATTGCGCCCCTCCCGTTCGAACACCGTGCGTTCCAGCACGTCTTCCTCCAGCCGCTTCATCTGCATGCTCACTGCCGACTGGGTGCGGTTGACGGCTTCCGCCGCGCGGGTGAAGCCGCCGTGGTCGGCAATGGCGACAAAGGTGCGCAGCAGTTCCGTGTCGATGGCGGGGTAGCTCATTCATCAATTCCCAAGATGTGATGCATAAGAAACATTCGTTGGATTGATGTTAGCCGCCACCGGAAACTGCCGCCAACCCACAAGGAGGGCCACGCGATGAAAAGTCCAACCCAGCATGTCGCCATTGTGCAGCCGTACTCACTGCGCCTGTCGGTGGCGGGGCGCACGCTGCTGGCTCGCCTCCAGCGCTGGTTCCGGCTGTACCGGCAACGCCGCGACCTGGCCCAGGCCAGCGACGCGATGCTCAAGGACCTGGGCCTGTCCCGCGCCGATGTCATGCGCGAATCCGAACGGCCTTTCTGGGATGATCCCCTGGCCAAGTAACCCACCGACGCAAACGACCATCGAACAAGGAAGCCCCATGCACATAGAAGTCAGGATCGTCAACGCCTTCACCGATGGCGCGGTGGGCGGCAACCCGGCTGGCGTGGTGCTGGACGCCGACGCGCTCAGCACCGCTCAGAAACAGGCCATCGCGGCCCGTGTCGGCCTGTCCGAGACGGCCTTCGTCTCCGCCTCCGAGGTGGCACCGTTCAAGCTGGAGTTCTTCACCCCCAACCGCCAGGTGGCCCATTGCGGCCACGCCACGGTGGCCACCTTCTCGCTGCTGCGGGAGCTGGGACGGGTCGCTCCCGGCACCTCGGCGAAGGAGACCATCGACGGCCGGCGCTCGGTGTTCGTGGAGCGCGAGCAGGTCTTCATGGAGCAGGCCGCGCCGCGTTACCAACTGCTGGATGACGGCCAGCGTGCGCAGTTGCTGCAGGCCCTGGGCCTCGTGCCGGCGCAGTTGGCCGATGGCCTGCCGGTGGAGCGGGTGAGCACCGGGCTGGGCTTCGTGATCGTGCCGCTGCGCAGCGAAGCCGATGTGGCCGGCATTCGCATCGACACGCCCGCCCTGGAGCAGCTCAGTGAAGCGCTGGACCTGGTAGGTGTGTACGCCTTCTCACAGCAGACCCGCCAGCCGGACCGGCACGCCGGAGCGCGGATGTTCGCGCCGCGCTACGGCATTGCCGAGGAGTCGGCCACCGGCATGGCGGCTGGGCCGCTGGCCTGCTACCTGCACGATCGCGTCGGGCTGAAGCAGCCGGTGCTGCGCATCGAGCAGGGCCACCTGATGCAGCCACCGGCGCCGAGCCTGATCACCGTGGAGTTCGATCTGGAGCGCGACGCCATCCTGCGGCTGATGGCCGGTGGCGCTGCCCAGGTCATGCAGACCCTGACCCTGGACCTGTGAGGGCCCGCCCATGACGCATCACCTGGCACAACTGAACATCGCCCGCATGAAGGCCCCGCTGGACTCGCCGGTGATGGCGGACTTCGTCGCCAACCTGGCCCGCATCAACGGCCTCGCGGAGGCTTCTCCCGGCTACCTCTGGCGGCTGCAGGACGAGTCGGGCGATGCCACTGCGCTGCGTCCGTTCGGCGATGACGTAGTGGTGAACCTCTCGCTCTGGCGGGACCTGGATTCGCTGAAGACCTTCACCTACCAGGGCGCCCACACCGAGATGCTCAAGCGCCGGGGCGAGTGGTTCGACCGCCTCGGCGAGGCCCACCAGGTGCTCTGGTGGGTGCCGGCGGGTCAGCGGCCGGACGTGCACGAAGCCGCCCGGCGCCTGGCCCGGCTGCGGGAGGAGGGCGCAGGGCCGGAGGCCTTCACCTTCCGTCACGCCTACCCGGTGCCGGTTGCTGCGAGCCCCGTGGCATGAGTGGAGCAACGCTGGTGCTGAGCGCCGGTGAGGCCCGGCGCCTGGTACTTGCGGCCCAGGGGTTCACCCGGGCGCCCCGTGGCGCAGTGCGGCCCCCGCACCTGGCGTCGCTGGCCGAGCGGCTGGGCGTGGTGCAGATCGATTCGGTGAACGCCCTGGTGCGTTCCCATTACCTGCCGTTCTTTTCCCGCCTGGGCGGCTACGACGCCGCGGCGCTGGATGCGCTGGCCTGGAGCAGCGGGCGTCAGCGGCGCTTCTTCGAATACTGGGGGCACGAGGCGTCGCTGTTGCCGCTGTCCTTCTACCCGCTGATGCGCTGGCGCATGGCGCGCTCGGCCGCCGGGCAGGGCATCTACGCCATGCTGGCGCGTTTCGGCCGCGAGCGGCAGGACGTGATCCAGCGGGTGCTGCAAGCCATCCGCACGGACGGCGCAAGCGGGGCCGGTGCACTCAGCACCCGCACCGAGCGGGCCGGCCCCTGGTGGGACTGGAGCGATGAGAAGAACGCGCTGGAATGGCTGTTCGCCGCTGGCGAGGTGACGGTGGCCGGCCGGCGTGGCTTCGAGCGCCTGTATGACCTGCCGGAGCGGGTGATTCCCGCGCAGTGGTTGAACACCCCGGAGCCGACGCCCGATGCGGCGATGCGCGCGCTGCTGCTGCACGCCGCACGCGCCCTGGGCGTGGCGACGGAGAAGGACCTGCGCGACTACTTCCGCCTGGAGGTGGCCGATGCCCGGCGAGCCCTGGCGGAGCTGGTGGAGGCTGGCGAGCTGCTGCCGACCCAGGTGCGTGGCTGGACACAGCCGGCCTACTGCGCCGGTGAGCCGATCATCCCCCGGCGGGTTCGCGCAGCGGCGTTGCTGTCGCCCTTCGATTCGCTGATCTGGGAGCGCAGCCGCACCGATCGGCTGTTCGGCTTCCACTACCGGCTGGAGCTCTACACCCCGGCCGATCGCCGCCGCTATGGCTACTACGTGCTGCCGTTCCTGCTGGGGGATCGCCTGGTGGCGCGGGTCGACCTGCGTGCTGATCGGCAGGGCGGCAGCCTGAAGGTGCTGGCGGTGCATGAGGAGGCCGGCGGCCTGCCGGAGCCGGCCCTGGCCGAGCTGGGCCGCTGCCTGGTGGAGATGGCGAGCTGGTTGGGGTTGGACAGGGTGGACCTGGCCTGCGTGAGGGCGGTTTCGCAAGACTTGGGGCGCTGGCTGCAGGCATAGCGGGGGCCGCGTAGCGACCCCCGCCAGGTCTCAGCGGACTTTGAGCACCAGCTTGCCGAAGTTGCCGCCGACGAACAGCTTGGACAGGGTCTCGGGGAAGGTTTCCAGGCCTTCCACCACGTCTTCCTTGCTCTTCAGTTGGCCGCTGGCCATCCAGCCGCCCATCTCGCGGGCGGCATCGGCGAACTTCGCCGCGTGATCCATCACCACGAAGCCTTCCATGCGGGCGCGGTTGACCAGCAGCGACAGGTAGTTGGCCGGGCCCTTCACCGCTTCCTTGTTGTTGTACTGGCTGATGGCGCCGCAGATGACGATGCGGGCCTTGGGTGCGAGGCGGGTCAGCACGGCGTCGAGGATGTCGCCGCCAACGTTGTCGAAGTACAGGTCCACGCCCTTGGGGCACTCGCGCTTGAGTGCTTCGGCGACGTTCTCGGCCTTGTAGTCGATGGCGGCGTCGAAGCCCAGCTCGTCCACCAGGAAGCGGCACTTGTCGGCGCCACCGGCAATGCCGACCACGCGGCAGCCCTTGATACGGGCGATCTGCCCGGCCACGCTGCCCACCGCGCCGGCAGCGCCAGAGAGCACCACGGTCTCGCCGGCCTTGGGCGCGCCGACCTCCAGCAGGGCGAAGTAGGCGGTCATGCCGGTCATACCCAGGGCGGAGAGGTACAGCGGCAGCGGCGCCTTGCTCGGGTCGACCTTGTAGAAGCCGCGCGGCTCGCCGAGGAAGTAGTCCTGCACACCCAGGGCGCCGTTGACGTGGTCGCCCACGGCGAAGTCCGGGTGGTTGGAGGCGATCACCTTGCCCACGCCGAGGGCGCGCATCACCTCGCCGATGCCCACCGGGGGGATGTAGGACCTAGCGTCGTTCATCCAGCCACGCATGGCCGGGTCGAGGGACAGGTAGAGGTTTTCCACCAGCACCTGACCGGGTCCGGGTTCGCCAACGGCCGTCTCGACGAAGTTGAACGTGTCGCGGGTGGCGGGCCCGACGGGGCGCTTGGCGAGCAGGAACTGGCGGTTGATCAGGGACATGGCAGGGGACTCCGAATGGGTGAGACCCACCGGTTTAGTCGGGCAGGCCGGCCAGGGCAAGGTTCGTTGTTGCGAGGAATGCCACGGCATGAATCCGGATGATCCATGGGGGTGGCCTTGATCATCCGTCTGGATGCTGCTCTCTACAGCGGCCTGATGATGCTGACGCCGTTCCGGTCCGACTGGCTAGACTCCCAGCGATTTCCACAGCATCCGAGGTTGCATCGATGAGCACGAGATTCTCCGGCCAGGTCGCCCTGGTCACCGGCGCCGGCAATGGCATTGGCCGCGCTACTGCACAGGCCTTTGCCGCTGAAGGCATCAAGGTGGTGGTGTCCGACGTGGATGTGGTCGGCGGCGAGACCACCGTGCAACTGATCCGCGAGGCGGGTGGCAAGGCCACCTTCATCCGTTGCGACGTGACCCGCGATGCCGAGGTGAAGGCGCTGGTGGAAGGCACGGTCGCGGCCTACGGTCGCCTCGACTACGCGTTCAACAACGCCGGCATCGAGATCGAGAAGGGCAGGCTGGCCGACGGCAACGAGGACGAGTTCGACGCGATCATGGGCGTCAACGTCAAGGGCGTGTGGCTGTGCATGAAGCACCAGATCCCGCAGATGCTGGCCCAGGGCGGCGGTGCCATCGTCAACACCGCTTCGGTGGCGGGCATTGGCGCGGCACCGAAGATGAGCATCTACGCCGCCTCCAAGCACGCGGTCATCGGTCTGACCAAGTCGGCCGCCGTGGAGTACGCGAAGAAGAAGGTGCGGGTGAACGCGGTATGCCCGGCGGTGATCGACACCGACATGTTCCGTCGCGCCTACGAGGCGGACCCGAAGAAGGGCGAATACGCCGCCGCCATGCACCCGGTAGGGCGCATCGGCAAGGTGGAGGAGATCGCCGGTGCGGTGCTCTACCTGTGCAGTGATGTGGCGGGCTTCACCACCGGGCATTCGCTGGTGGTGGACGGTGGCGCGACGGTGGTCTGAGCCATCGCGCGGTCACACGAAAAAGGCGCCCTTGGGCGCCTTTTTCATTTTGGGGCAGGTCAGTCCCGCCCGGTCCTGACGTTGAGTATCAGCAGGGTCAGCACACCGGCCACCAGGCCCCAGAAGGCCGAGCCGATGGACAGCAGCGTCATGCCGGAGGCGGTGACCATGAAGGTCACCAGTGCGGCCTCGCGCTCCCTGGGCTCCTGCATGGCCACGGTGAGGCCGTTGCTGATGGAGCCGAACAGCGCCAGGGCCGCCACCGAGAGCACCAGTTCCTTGGGGAAGGCGGCGAACAGGGCGGCCAGGGTGGCCGCGAAGGTGCCGGCGATGCCGTAGAAGACCCCGCACCACATGGCGGCGGTGTAGCGCTTGCTGCGGTCCTCATGGGCGTGGGGGCCGGTGCAGATGGCGGCGCTGATGGCGGCCAGGTTGATGCCGTGGGAGCCGAAGGGCGCCAGCAGCAGCGAGGCGAAGCCGGTGGCCGAGACCAGGGGCGAGGCCGGCACCTGGTAGCCGTCGGCACGCAGCACGGCGATGCCGGGAATGTTCTGCGAGGCCATCGCCACGATGAACAGCGGCAGGCCGATGCTGATGATGGCGGTGAAGGAGAAGGTCGGGGTGGTCCACACCGGTTGCGCCAGGTGGAAATGGAAGCCGCTGAAGTCCAGCAGGCCCAGGGCACCGGCGGTGACGCAGCCCACCAGCAGCGCGGCGAGCACCGCATAGCGCGGCTGCAGGCGCTTGAACAGCAGGTAGCTGAAGAACATCGCCAGGACCAGGGCGGTGCGGTGCTGGGCGGCGATGAAGATCTCGCTGCCGATCTTGAACAGGATGCCGGCAAGCAGGGCGGCGGCGAGGGAGCCCGGCAGGCGCCGCATCAGCCGCTCGAAGCCGCCGGTGAGCCCCACCAGGGTCAGCAGGATGGCGCAGACGACGAAGGCGCCGATGGCGTCGGAGTAGGGCACCCCGGGCAGGCTGGTGATCAGCAGCGCTGCGCCCGGGGTGGACCAGGCCACGGTGATCGGCGTGCGGTAGCGCAGCGAGAGGCTGATGCTGCAGATGGCCATGCCGATGGACAGGGCCCAGATCCAGGAGGCGATCTGCCCGCTGGAGAGGCCGGCGGCCTGGCCGGCCTGGAACATCAGCACCAGGGAGCTGGTGTAGCCGGTGAGCATCGCGATGAAGCCGGCCACCACCGCCGACGGCGAGGAGTCGGCCAGTGGGCGCAGACGGGGCAGGGCGGTGCCGGAGTCTGACATCAGTGCGTTCCCTTGAAGTCGACGAGGATGGGGTAGAGCGAGGCCACCAGCAGGACGGCCATGCCGATATTGAACGCCCGCAGCACCCGTGGCGAGGACAGCCAGTGGCGCAGCAGGCTGCCGGCGACGGTCCAGAGGCCGACGCTGGGGCAGTTGATCAGGGCGAACAGGACGGCGATCAGCAGGGCGTTGGTGACGAAGTTCTCCTGCGGGGTGTAGGTGGTGATGGCGCCGATCGCCATGACCCAGGCCTTGGGGTTGACCCACTGGAAGGCCGCCGCCTGGAGGAAGGTGAAGGGGCGCGCCTCGCCCTTGGCGTCGTCGGGGGCGCCGGAGCCGGCGATTTTCCAGGCCAGGTAGATCAGATAGGCTGCGCCGCCATAACGCAGCAGGCTGTACAGCAGGGGAACCTGCTCGAAGACCTGATGCAGCCCCAGGCCCACCGCGGCGACCATCACCATGAAGCCGATGCTGATGCCGAGCATGTGCGGCAGGCTGCGGCGGATGCCGAAATTGACCCCTGAGGCGAGCAGCATCATGTTGTTGGGGCCTGGGGTGATGGAGGTGACGAGGGCAAACAGCGCAAAGGCGAGCAGCAGTTCCAGGCTCATGGCAGGTCTCTCTTCTTGGAGGGGAAAGCCTACGGCGTGACGCGTCGCCGCGCCCCGTACAGCGATGCGCGCAAAAAGCGATACAGTCGCGTGACGTCGCCTGTGTGCACCCGCTACTGTGCCGGTCAGTTGAATCAGGAGCCCAGTGATGGACGAGAACCCCTACGCACCACCCCAGGTCGAACTGCTCCAGCCGGAGGCGCCGCGCCCGTTGCCGGAGTGGAGTGCCGGCCAGCTCAGGCTGTTGGGCTGGCTGTCCCTGGTCGGCTTCCTGGGCAACCTGATGCTGTTGTTGGGCGCGGTGTCGATCGGTTGGTTCGGCGTCGAGCTGCCGGTGGCCTTTACCGACTGGTCGGGCCTTTCCCTGGTGCTGCTGGGCAGTTATGTGTCCCTGCGCTTCAAGGCCTTTGCCGAGGCGCGTTTTGCTGCCATTGGCCTGACCTGGCCCACCTGGGTCGTGGTCGTATCCAGCGTGCTGCTGCAGGTGTGGCTCATGGCAGTGGGGGAGCGACTGGCGAGCTTCGGGTGGGAAGCGGCGCTCTACGGTGCGGGCATGGTGCTGTGCGGGGTGGGGTGTATCTGGCTCGGTGTGCGCCTGGTGAAGGTGCCGGATTCCTACCCGTCGTTCCGGGTCGTGGCCGGTTCGATCCTGGTCACGGGTGTGATGCTGGCTTCACTGCTGCTGGCCGCGTTCAGTTCGCTGCCGGCCCTGGTGTCGGTGGTGGCCACGGCGCTGGTGTTCTTCCGGGGTGCACGGGAACTGGAGGGCGGGCGCTGAGGCGCCTCAGGTGCCTTCCGACTCATCCTGGCGGGCGCCGCCCAGGGTCTGGTTGACCTTCAGCCAGCCTTCCACCGCATCGGCCCCGGCCTCGCCGAAGGCCCGCTCCAGCAGGCGGGCCTGCTCCCGGCGCAGGCTCTTCTCCAGCTTCGAGCCTTCTGCCGTCAGCCCTAGTTGGCGCTTGCGCTTGTCGTCGTCGGCGGTGCTGCTCTGCACCAGGTCCATCTCCATGAGCTGGCGCAGCGGCGTATTCAGCGCCTGCTTGCTCACGCCAAGGTAGCCGAGCATTTCCTTAACGCTCAGCCCCGGGTACTTGGCGATGAAGAACAGGATGCGGTGGTGCACCCGCGACAGCCCGCGACGGGCGAGCATCTCGTCGGGCTTGCTGGTGAAAGCCTGGTAGCCGAAGAAGAAGGCTTCCATGGCAGCGTGCTGGACGGCGGGGTTTTTAAGGTCAAGCATATTGACGTATCCATCCCGGGCATCGTAGTTTCGGTCAAGCAGTTTGACTCAATTCCCACGCCTTCGCACCCGGTGACATCCATGGCCTTCTCCGAACGCATCGCCCGCCTGAAAAGCTCCCTGATCCGTGAAATCCTCGCTGCGGCGCAGCGCCCGGAGGTGATGTCCTTCGCCGGTGGCCTGCCGGCCGAGCCGATGCTGCCGAAGGTGGAGTGGGCGGATATGCCGGCGAGCATGGGCCAGTACGGCATGAGCGAGGGCGAGCCGGCCCTGCGTGAGGCGGTGGCCGCCGAGGCGCGCGCCCTGGGTGTGCCCTGCGATGCCAGTCAGGTGCTGATCGTCAGCGGCTCCCAGCAGACCCTGGACCTGGCGTCCAAGCTGTTCATCGACCCGGGCACCGAAGTGCTGTTGGAGGCGCCGACCTACCTGGCCGCGCTGCAGGCGTTCCAACTGTTCGGAGCCGACTGTATCGCCGTGGCCCAGGAGGCCGACGGCCCCGAGCTGGCCTCCCTGCGCCAGCGCCTGGAGCAGCACAAGCCGGCCTTCGCCTACCTGATCCCGACCTTCCAGAACCCCTCGGCAGTGCGCTACAGCGAGGCCAAGCGCGACGCCGTGGCGGCGCTGCTGGACGAGTTCGGCGTGACCCTGATCGAAGACGAGCCGTACCGCGAACTGGTGTTCGATGGCGGCAGCGCCACCCCCATCGTCAGCCGCCTGAAGAAGGCCAGCTGGATCTACACCGGCACCGTCTCCAAGACCCTGCTGCCGGGCCTGCGCGTGGGCTTCCTGATCGCCAGCCCGGACCTGTTCCCCTACCTGCTGCGCCTGAAGCAGTCCGCCGACCTGCACACCAACCGCATCGGCCAATGGCAGGCCCTGCAATGGCTGGGCAGCGAGCAGTACCGGGGCCACCTGGCCGAGCTGCGTGACTTCTACCGCGTGCGCCGCGATGCCATGCAGGCGGCGCTGGAAGAACACTTCGGCGACCTGGCCACCTGGGAAGTGCCCCAGGGCGGGTTGTTCTTCTGGCTGGCCCTCAAGCAGCCGCTGGATACCCGCACCCTGCTGAAGCCGGCGCTGGACCAGAACGTCGCCTTCATGCCGGGCGAGCCGTTCTTCATCGACCCGGACAACCACCCCGGCTACCTGCGCCTGAACTTCAGTCATGTGGCGCCGGAGCGCCTGGGCGAGGGGCTGCGCCGTCTGGTCAGCGTGGTACGGGAAGCCCAGGCCGCCCAGGCCGTCTGATCGAGGAGCAGGCGATGTACAAGGTTTACGGTGATGTGATTTCCGGCAACTGCTACAAGGTCAAGCTGATCCTCGAGCTGCTCGGGCAGCCCTATCAGTGGGTGCCGGTGGACATCCTCAAGGGCGAGACCCGGAGCGAGGCCTTCCTGGCGCTCAACCCCAACGGCAAGATCCCGGTCCTGGAGCTGGAGGACGGCACCACCCTGTGGGAGTCCAACGCCATCCTCAACTTCCTGGCCGAGGGCAGCGACCTGCTGCCCACCGAGCCGCGCCTGCGCACCCAGGTGTTGCAGTGGCAGTTCTTCGAGCAGTACAGCCATGAGCCCTATGTGGCGGTGGCGCGTTTCATCAAGCGTTACCAGGGCATGCCGGCCGAGCGCGCCGAGGAGTACCAGGTGTGCCTGGTGCGCGGCTACAAGGCCCTGCGGGTGATGGAGCAGCAGCTCTCCCGCACGCCGTACCTGGTGGGGGATACCTACTCCATCGCGGACATCGCCCTGTACGCCTACACCCATGTGGCGGAAGAGGGCGGCTTCGACCTCTCCGGTGTCCCCGCCATCCAGGCCTGGATGGCACGGGTGGCGGCTCATCCGCGTCACGTCAGCATCGGTTGAGGCGGCACGTCGCCGGCATGGCGCGCAGGGCAGCCCGGGTCTAACGTCCTCCGGGTCCGTTCCGGGCCTGGAGGCATGCAGATGAAATACCGGGGAGACTGCCATTGCGGCCGTGTCGAATTCGAGGTCGAGGGCAGCCCCATCACCGAGTTGATGGCCTGCAACTGCTCGCTGTGCAGCAAGCGTGGCTACCTGCTGTGGTTCGTCCCGCGTGCCCAACTGGTGCTGGAGACGCCCGAGTCCGACCTGTCCACCTACCGCTTCAATCGCATGCAGATTGCCCATCACTTCTGCGGCACCTGCGGCTGCGCGCCGTTCGGCGAGGCTTCCGATCCCCAGGGCAACGCCATGGCGGCGGTGAACGTGCGCTGCCTGGAGGGCGTCGATCCGGATGCGCTGCAGGTGCGCAAGGTGGATGGGCGCAGCTTCTAGCGGGTCGTCTTCCGGGGCTCTAAATAAAAAAACCGGCCCTGGGCCGGTTTTTTCGTGGGCGATCCCTCAGCGGATCAGGTTGAGGAACTCGCTGCGGGTCGCGGCGTTGTTGCGGAATTCGCCGAGCATCACCGAGGTGATCATCGAGGAATTCTGCTTCTCCACGCCGCGCATCATCATGCACATGTGCTGGGCCTCGATCACCACGGCCACGCCCAGGGCGCCGGTGACCTGCTCCACCGCTTCGGCGATCTGCCGGGTGAGGTTCTCCTGGATCTGCAGGCGGCGGGCGAACATGTCGACGATGCGCGCCACCTTGGACAGGCCCAGCACCTTGCCGTTGGGCAGGTAGGCCACGTGGGCCTTGCCGATGAAGGGCAGCAGGTGGTGCTCGCACAGGGAGTACAGTTCGATGTCCTTGACCAGCACCATCTCGCTGTTGTCGGAGGTGAACAGTGCGCCGTTGATCACCTCGTCAAGGGTCTGCTCGTAGCCGCGGCAGAGGTACTGCATGGCCTTGGCAGCGCGCTTGGGGGTGTCCAGCAGGCCTTCGCGGTTCACGTCCTCACCCAGTTGGCCGAGGATCGCGGTGTAGTGGCTTGCCAGTTTGTCGGGGCTAGAGTCCATGGTGCTTCCAGAATCGAGTGGATGTAGGCGGACCATTGGCATGCCCATCGGGCCCGGTTGTTGCCGGGGCAGCCCTTACGGCTGCATCGCACGCGGTGGGGGCGGGACGCTCTGACGGCGGCTTCCGCACGGCCACCCGGCACATGGTCGCGTTTCGTTCGGCGGCGATTGTACTGCGCCTGCCCGTGCTTGCCGAACTTCTTTGGCCGTTCCACCGTCTGATGGCAGTCGGCCATCGCGGCGATAGCAATCTTCGAGTGTCCATCGCTTCAGCCCATCCTCGGGCTGCCGATACCTGTGCCGTTCTTTCTATCCTCATGCCGTTTTCGAGGTCCTTCCCGATGTTCCAGTCATCCCTCAAGCGCGAACTGGCCGAGTGCCAAGCCCAGCTCGCGCAGGCTCTGGCGCGCCGTAGCGCCGTCGAACGCTCCATGGCGGTCATCGAGTTCCTGCCGGATGGCACCATCGTGTCCGCCAACGAGAACTTCCTCTCCGCGGTCGGCTACCGCCCGGAGGAGGTGCAGGGTCGGCACCACCGCATGTTCTGCGAGCCGGCCTATGCCAACAGCACCGAGTACCGCCGCTTCTGGGAGCGTCTGGCGGCGGGCGAGTTCATCCGTGACCGTTTCCGCCGGCGTGACAAGCAGGGGCGCGAGCTATGGCTCTAGGCCAGCTACAACCCGGTGCGTGACACGGCCGGGCGGGTGATCGGGGTGTTCAAGCTGGCCACCGACATCACTGCCCAGGTGCTGCGTGAACAGCAGCAGGAGAGCCTGATCAGTGCCATTGACCGTTCCATGGCGGTGATCGAGTTCAACCTGCGGGGGGAGGTGCTCACCGCCAACGAGAATTTCCTGAGCCTGATGGGGTATCGCCTGGACGAGATCCGTGGGCGCCATCACCGGCAGTTGTGTACCCGGGAGGACGCGGCATCGCCCGAGTACACGCAGTTCTGGGAGCGCCTGAATCGCGGCGAGTTCTTCACGGGCCGTTTCAAGCGGGTCAACAAGCGCGGGGATGTGGTCTGGCTGCGCGCCACCTATAACCCGGTGTTCGACGCCAACGGCACCCTCTGCAAGGTGGTAAAGCTGGCCACGGACGTGACCGAGCAGGTGCTGCACCAGCAGGCAGAGTCCGATGCTGCGCGCCTGGCCTATGAGATATCCCTGCAGACCGACGGTGGTGCGCAGCGCGGTGCCGAGGTGGTCCGGCGCACGGTGGACGTGGTGCAGGGCATCGCTGGCGAATTGAACCGGGCGGCCAGCGGCATTTCGGCCGTGAGCCAGCAGTCCGACCAGATCAGCAGTATCGTGCAGACCATCCGTGGTATCGCCGATCAGACCAACCTGCTGGCGCTGAACGCCGCCATCGAGGCGGCACGGGCCGGCGAGCAGGGGCGCGGGTTCGCCGTGGTGGCCGAGGAGGTGCGCAACCTGGCGGCACGCACGGCTCAGGCGACGGTGGAGATCGTCGACGTTGTACGGCGCAACCATGAGCTGTCCCAGGAGGCGGTCCAGAGCATGGAAAGCAGCCGCGAGAAGGTGGAACAGGGGGTGGAACTGGCCAGTCATGCGGGCCAGGCGATCCTGGAAATCCAGGAAGGTGCCCAGCGTGTGGTGGAAGCCATCCGCCAGTTCAGTTTCACGCTGGGGCGCTGAGCCGAGGGGGCGCCCGGTGCCGGGCGGCGCTGGTCACGTCTACTCGTCGCGGCCTTCGAGCATGGTGCGGCGCAACATCACGTAGAGGGCACCGGTGCCGCCGTGGCGCGGCAGGCAGGAGGTGAAGCCGAGCACCTGGGGATGCTGGCGCAGCCAGGTGTTGACGTGGCTCTTGATCAGCGGGCGCTTGCCATCCAGGCGCGCCGCCTTGCCATGGGTGATGCGCACGCAGCGGATTTCCAGCTTGGCGGCCTCGGCGAGGAAGTCCCAGAGGGTCTCTCTGGCCTTCTCCACGGTCATGCCGTGCAGGTCGAGGCTGCCCTCGAAGGCGATCTGGCCCTGCTTGAGCTTGCGCATCTGGCCTTCCTGGACGCCGTCGCGGGCCCAGTGCAGCTCATCCTCGGCACCCACGTCGATCACGAAGAGGTCGGACAGGCCGTCCACCTTGGTGGTGGTGCCCGCCTGGGTGGCGTTCTGCCGGCGACTGACGACCTGCTGGCGGTCGGCACGCGGCTTGCCGACATCGGCGCGGTCGTGCTGGATGCGTTTGACGCCACGCATCTGCTGGCTGAACAGGGAAAAATCGTCGTCTTGCATGAGGGTCTCCACAGCGGCTGCCCAGTTTACCCGTGAGGCGGGGCGACGTCAGTGGCGTTTCTTCATCAGTCGGGGTGACAGGTCCAGGTTGCTGCGCCGGCGGAAGCGCCGCCGTGCATGGCGCCAGAGCCCAACGCCGAAGACCAGCAGCAACAGGCCGGTGACCAGCAGGGTCAGCGCGGCGCCGGTGCTGTCGTTCAGTGGGCCGAGCGCAGGCGGACGGCCGAGCAGGGTGGCCGAGCCGGCCATCGCCAGGAGGATGCCCAGGGTGGCGATCAGGGCTGCACAGCCGGCCAGCAGCCGCCAGCCCAGGTGCCGGGGCGCATGGGGGCGAAGGCGGCGGGCGTCGAATCCATCGGGTTGTTTCATCCGGTGTTCCTCGTCTTGATCGGGCGTATGACCGGAACCAGCGGGTGGGGTTCCTGCCATTCGCCCGATAGGAGAGGGCCGGCTTTGCGGTGAGGCGTTGCCTCAGGCGAGGGCGCGTGCGTTGGGTACGACGCTGGCGAAGTTATCGGCGAGGGCGATGACCTCGACGCGGTGCATCTCGTCGGCGCTGATCACGCCGCCGTCAGGGGTGGGCAGGTCACGGGTGGCGCAGGCGGCAGCGACCAGGGTGCAGCGGTAGCCGTAGTCCTTGGCGGCGCGCACGGTGGTGCTGACGCTGGAGTGGGTCATGAAGCCGCAGACGATCAGGTCCAGGTGGCCGATCTCCTGCAGGCGATCGTGCAGGTCGGTGCCGGCGAAGGCGTTGGGCAGGCGCTTCTCGACGACCACCTCGCCGGGCAGCGGGGCGGCTTCGGGCATCTGCTGACCACGCTCGCCCTGGGGGTCCAGCAGGCCACCCGGCACACCCAGGTGCTTGACGTGTACGACAGGGGTGCCGGCTGCGCGAGCGGCGGCCAGCAGGGTCGCGATCTCCTCCAGTGCCGCGTCGAGGCCGGGCAGGGCCAGGACGCCGCTGCGGTACTCCTCCTGGACGTCGATGATGACCAGCGTGGCGTTGCTCAGGGTGGTCGGCGGGTAGCCCCGGCCGCTGAGTTGGAACATGGATTTGGGAGCAGACATGCGAATCTCCGGTACGGCGTAGGCCGCTATTGTCCGCCGAGTGACGCGATAAGTGAACCATGTCGCGCAATCCTCTTGCGGGAACCCTCCCGCCGGGCGCACCATCGGAGCTCTTCGGATGGAGTCGAAGTCGCCGTGTGCAAGGAGTTGCCGCATGAATAGCCTGTCTGATCTTCCCCCCTCTTTCTGGCTGCTGTTCGCCTGCGCCGTGGCCATCGCCGTGCTGCGCGAGTTGCGTCGTGAGCGCAGGGAAGATCCCTAGGTGCGTCGCAAGCCTCGAGCGGTCGGGTGTAGAATTCGCGTCCCGTTCCTAAAGGTAGAGCGTCGTGTCCGAATCCCGCCTGCGCACCCTGCGCGACCACATCCGCTGGGCCGTTAGTCGTTTCCATGGGGAGAACCTGTTCTTCGGCCATGGCACCGATAACGCCTGGGATGAAGCCCGCCAGCTCGTCCTCGGCGCCCTGCACCTGCCCTATGAAATTGCCGACAGCTACCTGGACTGCCGCCTGGAGGATGACGAGCGCGAGCATGTCCAGGCGCTGCTGAGGCGCCGCATCCACGAGCGCGTACCGGCTGCCTACCTGCTGGGCGAGGCTTGGTTCTGCGGCCTGCCGTTCGTGGTCGACGAGCGCGTGCTGGTGCCCCGTTCGCCCATCGGCGAGCTGATCGAGCAGGGCTTCGAGCCCTGGCTGCCGCACATGCCGGCGCGCATTCTCGACCTTTGCACCGGTTCCGGCTGCATCGGCATTGCCGCCGCCCACGCCTTCCCCGAGGCGGAGGTGGTGCTGGCCGACCTGTCCTTCGATGCGCTGGAAGTGGCCAACCAGAACATCGAACGCCACGAACTGGACGACCGCGTCTACACCGTCCAGGGCGACGGCTTCGACGGCCTGCCCGGCCAGCGCTTTGACCTGATCCTGTCCAATCCGCCCTATGTCGATGCGGAAGACTTCGCCGACATGCCCGAGGAGTACCACCATGAGCCCGCCATGGGCCTGGCCTGCGGTGATGATGGGCTCGACCTGGTGCGGCGCATGTTGGCCGAGGCCGCCGACCACCTGACTGAGCAGGGCACCCTGATCGTCGAGGTGGGCAACAGCCAGGTGCATGTGGAGGTGCTGTACCCGGAAGTGGACTTCACCTGGCTGGAGTTCGCCCGGGGCGGGCATGGCGTGTTCCTGTTGAGCGCCCGCCAGTGCCGTGAGCACCAGGACCTGTTCCGCGCCCGCCTGACGGGCTGAAAGGGTCGCCCCCGGTCGCCGCGTCTCTGAAAACTGAGGCGATGCCGCATTGGCAACGCAGGTGGTTCTTGGGCATGCCCCTCAGTGGGTGGCGATCCAGATCAGCAAGCCGGCCTGGAACACGGCGAAGACCACCAGGCAGGTGATGGTGAAACGCAGGCCGCTGTCGTCGCGCTTGAGCTCGGCGACGCGGTCCTCCAGCTTGCGGACCTGGATTTCCTGCTGATGCAGGTTGTGGTCGGCCTGCTGCAGCATGTTGGCCGCGTCCAGCAGGCCGATGACCTGCACCTTCTCCTTGTTCCAGTCATCCAGCAGCTCGCTGACGCGACCGGCGCCGTAGTTGGCGTGCAGTTGCAGCGGGTCCTGGTAGGTGACTTCGAATCCCTGGGCCTTGAGCACATGGTCACGGCGCTGGCGGATGTCTTCCGAGGCGGCCAGGGTGTTCGGCAGTGCGCCCCCTTCGACCCGGTAGTGGGCCCACTGGCGTCGTGCCCAGTGGATGCCTCGGGCCAGCAGGAAGCGTCCCAGGCCGCGGTTCTGGGGCTCCAGTCGAAGGCCGTCGTCGGGGCCGAAGCGGACCTCCTTGCTGCGGTGATCGGCCCAGACCTCCAGGCGGTTCTGCTCCTTGCGCATGAGTTGCCCTGGCAGGTTCAGGCTGAGCACCAGCAGGCTGTGGTCGGGGCTGTGCCGCTCCACCTCGCCCAGCTCGATGAAGCGCAGTGGTCGGGGCCCTGTGGTGGGGTCGGCCGGCAGCGGCGCGAGCCTCAGCAGCAGGTGGTTCTCCGGCTCCAGGTCGGCCCAGGGATGCGGTGGCACCACCACGGGTGTGGGGTCCAGGGCCTCGGGGGGCGGGGTGTCGGTGTCGCTCATCGGGCTTTCCTGTTGCAGGCGCGGTGTGATCCGGTTATCGGCCGCCAGGCGGCGGGCTGGAGGGCAGGGCGGCGATGAACGCCAGCAGGTGCTGGCCGAGCTCGCGAGCCAGCGGCAGCTCGGCGGCATTATAGGAGGCCAACTGCTCCTGGATACCGGCCGGTGTGATGCGCAGGATGTGGTTCATGCCGCCGATGATTGCCAGTTCTGCGTCGGGCTTCGCCGCCTTCAGGGCCTCGGCATCGGCAACGCCGACCTGGATGTCGTGGCTGCCCTGCAGGATCAGTGCGGGGATCTTCACTGCTGCGAAAGCCTCAACCGGGTCGTGGGCCAGTAGCGAGATCAGGTAGGGCTGCACGCTGGGTCGGAACAGCACCATCAGTGGTGGCGGAACCTCGTCCATGGTCTGGCCGTTGCGCAGGGCCGTGAGGATCGCGGCGCTCCGTGCCAGGAGCGGAGGCGGCAGGCGTTGGCGCAGTTGTTCCATCAGCAACTGGTCGAAGGGCCGGCCGCTGCCGGCGATCACCACCAGGGCGGCGGCCCCGGTGCGTGGCGCGGCCAGACTGGCGATCAGCGCGCCTTCGCTGTGGCCGATCAGGATCAGCCTGGAAAACCGGGGGTCGGCTCTGAGCTGGCGTGCCCAGGTGACGGTATCGTCCACGTAGCCGTCCAGGCTCAGTTGGCGTTCGTCCGGGCCGGCGTCGTGGCTGGCGGCAATGCCGCGCTTGTCGAAGCGCAGGCTGGCGATGCCGTTTCGCGCCAGCAGCTCGGCGAGCTTCTTAAGGCTGTCGTTACGCCCGCCCATGGGGTTGTTGCCGTTGCGGTCGGTGGGGCCGGAACCGGCCACCAGTAACGCGACGGGGGGCGGCTCCTTGCCGCCTGGCAGCAGCAGGGTGCCGTGGAGCACGCCGGTACCGGTGTCCAGGTCCAGGGGGCGCTGCAGCACGGTATGGGCGGCGAAGCCGGTGGCGGGTGGGAGAAGGCTGCAGAGCAGCGGGGCGAGCAGGGTGTACAGCAGTCGGGGCATGGGGGAATCCGTGTGGGCGTGCCAGGCTTGGATGCCGGCACCGGCGCAAGGTTCGTGGATGAACTGGCCGGGCGCCGCAGGTATACTCCTCGGCCTTTCTTCGAGGCCCATTTCAGCGGAGCACTGTGCATGTCCGGCAACACCTACGGCAAGCTGTTCACCGTCACCACGGCTGGCGAAAGCCACGGCCCGGCGCTGGTCGCCATCGTCGACGGCTGCCCGCCGGGGCTGGAGCTTTCCCTGGAGGACCTGCAACGTGACCTCGACCGCCGCAAGCCGGGTACCAGCCGCCACACCACCCAGCGCCAGGAGGCCGACGAGGTGGAAATCCTCTCCGGCGTCTTCGAAGGCCGCACCACCGGCTGCTCCATCGGCCTGCTGATCCGCAACACCGACCAGAAGTCCAAGGACTACTCGGCGATCAAGGACCTGTTCCGCCCGGCCCACGCCGACTACACCTACCACCACAAGTACGGCGTCCGCGACTACCGCGGCGGCGGCCGCTCCTCGGCGCGCGAGACCGCCATGCGCGTCGCCGCCGGCGCCATCGCCAAGAAGTGGCTGGCCGGGCAGGGCATCCGCATTCGCGGCTACATGAGCCAGCTCGGCCCGATCGAGATCCCCTTCAAGACCTGGGACTCGGTGGAGCAGAACGCCTTCTTCAGCCCCGACCCGGACAAGGTGCCGGAGCTGGAGGCCTACATGGACCAGTTGCGCCGTGACCAGGATTCCGTCGGCGCCAAGATCACCGTCGTCGCCGAAGGCGTGCCGCCGGGCCTGGGCGAGCCGATCTTCGACCGCCTGGACGCGGAACTGGCCCACGCGCTGATGAGCATCAACGCGGTGAAGGGCGTGGAGATCGGCGCCGGCTTCGCGTGCGTCGCCCAGCGCGGCACCGAGCACCGCGACGAGCTGACTCCGGAAGGCTTCCTCAGCAACAACGCCGGCGGCATCCTTGGCGGCATTTCCTCGGGCCAGCCGATCGTCGCCCACCTGGCGCTCAAACCCACCTCCAGCATCACCACACCGGGCCGCTCCATCGACGTCGACGGCAACCCGGTGGACGTGATCACCAAGGGCCGCCACGACCCCTGCGTCGGCATCCGTGCCACGCCCATCGCCGAAGCCATGATGGCCATCGTGCTGATGGACCACCTGCTGCGCCATCGCGGGCAGAACGCCGATGTGCGCGTCAGCACCCCGGTGCTCGGCCAGCTGTGACCGGCGGCGCGCTGCCGTACTGGCGGCTGTCCGGCTTCTACCTGTTCTACTTCGCCCTGCTGGGTGCCACGGCGCCCTTCCTCGGGCTCTATTTCGCCCACCTGGGCTTCTCCGCCGCGCGCATCGGCGAGCTGGTGGCCATCCCCATGCTGATGCGCTGCGTGGCGCCCAACCTCTGGGGCTGGCTGGGCGACCGCAGCGGCCGGCGCCTGGCCATCGTGCGGCTGGGCGCGCTCTGCACCCTGTGCACCTTCGCGCTGATCTTCGTCGACAAGAGCTACGCCTGGCTGGCGATGATCATGGCCCTGCACGCCTTCTTCTGGCATGCGGTGCTGCCGCAGTTCGAAGTGATCACCCTCGCGCACCTCAAGGAGCAGGCGGCGCGCTACAGCCAGATCCGCCTGTGGGGCTCGATCGGCTTCATCCTCACCGTGGTCGGCCTGGGCAAGGCGTTCGAGGTGTTCAGCCTGGACGTCTACCCGGTGGCGCTGGTGGTCATCATGGCCGGCATCGTGCTCAGCAGCTGGTGGGTGCCCAATGCCACGCCGGTGGCCCGGGAGGGGGGCGCCAGCGGCGGCTTCCTCGACCAGTTGCGGCAACCCGGCGTGCTGGCGTTCTACCTGTGCGTGGGGCTGATGCAGCTTTCCCACGGCCCGTACTACACCTTCCAGACCATCTACCTGGAAAGCCTCGGCTACCCGCGCGGCTTCATCGGCCAGCTTTGGGCGCTGGGCGTGGTGGCGGAGGTCTTGATGTTCCTGGCGATGGCGCGCATCCTCTCGCGCTTCCCGGTTCGCCAGGTGCTGGCCGCGAGCTTCCTGCTCGCCGCGTTGCGCTGGCTGCTGCTGGGGCATCTCGCCGACAACCTCGCGGTGCTGCTGTTCGCCCAGGTGCTCCATGCGGCGACCTTCGGCAGCTTCCACGCGGCGGCCATCCATTTCGTGCAACGCCAGTTCGGCCCGCAGCAGCAAGGCCAGGGCCAGGCGCTCTACGCAGCCCTCGCCGGCACCGGCGGTGCGCTCGGGGCCCTGTACTCCGGTTACAGCTGGAACAGCCTGGGCGCCTCCTGGACCTTCGTCATCGCCAGCCTGGCCGCCATGGCCGCTGCCGTTATCATTGCCACTCAATTGAAAGAGGAGCGGGCATGAACCGCGAAACACTCACCCGTGAAATCATCGAGGCCGGCCGCTTCCTCTATGGCCGCGGCTGGTCGCCGGCCACCAGCAGCAACTATTCAGCGCGGCTGTCGGCCGACCAGGCGCTGCTGACCGTCTCCGGCAAGCACAAGGGCCAGCTCGGCGAGGACGACGTGCTGGCCACCGATCTCGACGGCATCAGCCTGGAGCCCGGCAAGAAGCCCTCCGCCGAGACCCTGCTGCACACCCAGCTGTACCGCTGGAAGCCCGGGATAGGCGCCGTGCTGCACACCCACTCGGTGAATGCTACCGTCCTCTCGCGGCTGACCCTGAGCGACTCGCTGGTGTTCGCCGACTATGAACTGCAGAAGGCCTTCAGCGGCGTGACCACTCACGAAAGCCCGGTGGAAGTGCCGATCTTCGACAACGATCAGGACATCGCCCGCCTGGCAGCCAAGGTCCAGCCCTGGCTGGACGCGCACCCCGAGTGCGTCGGCTACCTGATCCGTGGCCACGGCCTCTACACGTGGGGCCCACGCATGAGCGACGCGCTGCGCCAGGTCGAAGCCTTCGAGTTCCTGTTCGAGTGCGAGCTGAAGGTTCGCGCCCTGCAGGCCCGCTGACGCCACCCTCCGCCGAGGGAGCCTTGACCCAGACCGCCCGTGCGACCGGCCAGCAGAGCCGGAGCCGGCGACCAGGAGTACACCGATGAGCAGCCTTTCCGTTTACCACGAGTCCAGCCCCGACCTGCCGAACAAGGTGCTGACCCATGTCGACGACATCGCCTCCACCCTTGCGGCCGTGGGCGTGCGCTTCGAGCGCTGGCAGGCCAGCGCGCCGCTGGCCCCGGGGGCGAGCCAGGACGAGGTGATCGCCGCCTACCGCCCACAGATCGACGCGCTGATGAAGGAGCGCGGCTACGTGACGGTGGACGTGGTCAGCCTCGACCGCAGCCACCCGCAGAAGGCCGAGCTGCGTGCCAAGTTCCTCGACGAGCACCGTCACGCCGAGGACGAGGTGCGCTTCTTCGTCGCCGGGCGCGGCCTGTTCACCCTGCACATCGACGACTACGTCTACGCCGTGCGGTGCGAGAAGAACGACCTGATCTCGGTGCCGGCTGGCACCCGCCACTGGTTCGACATGGGCGAAGAGCCGCACTTCGTCGCCATCCGCCTGTTCAATAACCCCGAGGGCTGGGTTGCCCAGTTCACCGGGGACGACATCGCCAGGCGCTTTCCTCAGTTGGAGGATTGAGGTCGTAGGCGGTGCAGGGAACGTGGTGGGCTGAAGCCCACCCTACGCCCACCCGATACACCCGCCCGGTACGCCTGTCTACGTCCATCCATCCCTGCGATTGCGCCGGGTCCAGTGAATATCGAAATACCGGAGTCCGCATGCCCATCAAGGCCATCCTCACTGACATCGAAGGCACTACCAGTGCCGTGAGCTTCGTCTTCGACGTGCTGTTCCCCTATGCCGCCCGGCACCTGCCGGGCTTCGTCAGCGAGCACGCCGCCGAGCCGGCCGTGGCGGAGCAGTTGGAAGCGGTGCGTCGCGAGAGTGGCGAGCCCGAGGCCAGCGTCGAGCGCGTGGTGGCGATCCTGCTGGAATGGATTGCCGAGGACCGCAAGGCCACCCCGCTCAAGGCGCTGCAAGGCATGGTCTGGGAGCAGGGCTACCGGGCCGGGCAGCTCAAGGGTCATGTCTACCCGGATGCAGTCGAGGCGCTGCGCCGCTGGCACGCCGAGGGCTATCGGCTGTACGTCTACTCCTCGGGCTCGATCCAGGCGCAGAAGCTGATCTTCGGCTGTTCCGAGGCGGGTGACCTGAGCCTGCTGTTCTCCGGCTACTTCGACACCACCAGCGGCCCCAAGCGGGAGGCTGGGTCCTACCGCCGTATCGTCGAGGCCATCGGGCTGTCGGCAGAGGAGGTGCTGTTTCTCTCCGACGTGGTGCAGGAACTGGACGCGGCGCGCGAAGCCGGCCTCCCCACCATCGGCCTGGCCCGCGAGGGCGGCGAGCTGGCCGGGCATCCGACCGTGGCCAGCTTTGCGGTGATCGACCCGGCACACACCTGAGTCGACCCTCTCGTCAGTAGTCCAGCCACACCGCGCGGTGGTCGGAGCCTTGCCAGGGCAGGGCGCCCACCGCCTTCACCGTGCGGTCGCTGCGCAGCAGGATCAGGTCCACGCCCAGCAGCCCCGGCCACCAGGTGGGGCGCACGCGCTGGGCGGTGAGGCGCAGGCCGGCATCGGCCAGAAAGTCCTGCAGGCGCGGTGAGAACGCCGTGCTGTTGAAATCCCCCATCACCACCACTTCGCGACCTTCCAGGACGATCTGCTCGGCCAGCTGGCGCAGGCTTTCGTCCCGGGCTGCCGCCAGCTCCGGCCCCAGGGGGGGCGGCGGGTGGATGCCGTAAAGCACGGTGCCGTCATCCAGCTCGGCGCGGATGTAGGGGTAGGCGGCCAGTCCGCGCGGCTCCAACACCTGGCAGCGGCGCACCGGTTGGCGGGTGAACAGCGCCAGGCCGAACGGGCCGTCCTGGTAACGGGCGCAGGCTTCCTGGGCTTTCAGCGGCGCCAGGCGTTCGCCCCAGGCGGGAGTTGCTTCGGTGAGGAACAGGGCATCGGCCGGCAGTGCGTTGAGCCAGGCGGCCTCGGCGTCGGCGCGGGGGTTGTCCAGGCGCAGGTTGTAGGCCATCACCCGGCGCTCCTGCCCGGTGCTGCCCGGCGCGTCGTGTGGCCAGGGGGTGAGGCCCCAGCCGATCACCCCGGCGCCCGCGAGGACGAACAGCAGCGACGAGGCATTGCGCGGGTTGGCAAAGGCCCCCACCAGCATCAGGCCGGCCTGCAGTGGGGCGAAATGGCTGAACAGCTCCAGCACCCAGTGGAAGCGACCGAACTGGCCGAGCACGAGGGTGACCAGGCCAAGCCAGGCAAGCTGGTTGAGGTGGAAGCGCAGGGCCTTGAGCACGGAAACATCCTGATGACGGCAGGTGGGAGATTGTAGGGCATCCGCCGATGGACGGAACCTTGCCCGTGGTCATCTGCCAAACCCGCTGTTCACCCGGACGGCAGGGGCGCGATGCCCCCGTCACAATCCTGTGCATGGGAGGACGCCATGAGCGGAGCGGCAATTGCTTTCTACGGCGGGCTGGGCGCACTTTACCTGCGTCCCCGTGCTCGGGCTGTTCAACTGGGCCTGGAGGGGCCCGCGCAGGCGATGTCCGGGTGCCGCCTGATCCGTCTTTCCCAACAGGAGCGTTGTCATGGGTTCGCTGCTAAACAGCCTGGCCGGCCTGGTCATCCTGGCCCTGGATATCTGGGCCATCCTCAATGTCATCAAGAGCAAGGCCGAGATCGGCATGAAGGTGCTGTGGGTCCTGCTGATCGTGCTGCTGCCGGTGCTTGGCCTGATCATCTGGGCCATCGCCGGCCCCCGTGGCGAAGTGCGGTTGTGAGCCGTCGGCTACGTGCCTGGGTGGGCTCCTTGCTGGCCCTGGGCTGCCTGACGGCCCTGGCCGAGCCCCAGGATGACGCCTGGGCGGCGCTGCGCAGTGGCCAGGCCGCCCTGTTGCTGCGCAATGCAAACGCGCCGGGAGCGGGTGATCCGGCGGGCTTCCGGTTGCAGGACTGTCGGACCCAGCGCAACCTCGACGCCCAGGGCCGGCGGGAGGCCCAGCAATGGGGCCAGTTGCTGCGCCGCCACTGGATCAAGGGGCCGCGCATCTATGCCGGGCGCTGGTGCCGCACCCAGGAAACGGCTCTGGAACTGGGGCTCGGCGCGGTGGAGACCCTGGATGCGCTGGATTACTTCGATGGTGACCTGACCGCTGCGAAGCGCCTGCGTCAGCGCGTCAGCCAGCTGCCGCGTGGCATGCCGCTGGTGCTGGTGACCCACGCGGTGAGCATCGGGGCGCTGGCCGGCATCACGCCGGTTCCAGGCGAGGCGGTGATCGTGGCGATGCCGATCAGCGAGCCGCCTCGGGTGCTGGCGCGGGTGCCCGCGCCGCATTGAGTCAGATGAGTTGCAACTGGTCCTGGGCCGGCTGCAACTGGGCGCCTTCAAGACGCAGCAGGATGGCCTTGCGCTCCAGCCCGCCGGCAAAGCCGGTGAGGCTGCCGTCGCGGCCGATCACCCGGTGGCAGGGAATGATGATGGCGATGGGGTTGGCGCCATTGGCGGCGCCCACGGCGCGCACGGCCCGGGGACGGCCGATTTCCTGGGCGAGGGCGGCGTAGTGGGTAGTCTGGCCGTGGGGAATCGCCTGCAGGGCCCGCCAAACGTCCTGCTGGAAGGGCGTGCCGCGTGGCGCCAGCTTCAGTTCGAAGCGTTTGCGCTTGCCGGCGAAGTAGGCGTCCAACTGCCGGCAGGCATCGTCCAGCTCGCGTGTGGCGGGCTGCCAGGTCGGGTCCAGTTTCCAGGGCGTGGCGCTGTCCATGTGCAACATGCGCAGCCCTTCCTCGTCGCCGGCCAGCAACAGGGTTCCTATGGGGCTGGGGTGGTGGCGGAAGTACACGTCAGTTCTCCGTTGCGTAGCTGTGCCAGAGGTACACGGCGGCGTAGGCGCGCCACGGCCGCCAGCGCTCGGCGCGTTCGGCGAGCTGGCGTGGGCTGATGCCGCCGGCCCCCCAGAGGGGGGATTTGAGCAGGCCCAGGTCGGCCGTGGGGAAGGCATCCGCGTCGCCGAAGGCCCGCAGGGCAATGTACTGGGCCGTCCAGGGGCCGATGCCGGGCAGGGCGCAGAGCCGCGCCTGGAAGGCTTCGACGCCGTCCGCCAGGCTCAGTTCCAGCTCGCCCGATGCCACGGCGGCGGCCAGTCGGCGCAGGGTCTCGACCCGCTTGCCAGGCATGCCGATGCCGGGGAGGGCGTCCTCGGCGATGGCCGTCGGGGTGGGGAACAGGCGCAGGCCGTCGGGGCTTCCGGGCAGGGGCGTGCCCAGGCGTTCCACCAGGCGGCCTGCGATGGTCACGGCGGCCTTTACTGTTACCTGCTGGCCGATGATGGTGCGCACCGCCTGTTCGAACGGGTCGAAGGCGACCGGCAGGCGCAGCCCGGTGTGCCGCTCCAGGAGCGGCTTCAGCACCTCGTCCCGAGCCAAAGTGGCGGCGACGGCGAGGGGGTCGCACTCCAGGTCGAACATGCGCCGCACCCGCTGGGCGATATCCGCCTGGGCCGCTGCGGCCTCGGGCGGCAGTTCCAGCAGCAGGGCGTCGGGCGTGGGCGTGACGCGGAACCAGCTGTGCAGGCCGCCCAGGCGGATGCTGCGGGTGTAGCCGTGCTCTTCCACCCGTTCGACGCCGGGCAGGCGACGCAGGCTGAAGTGGGCGTGGAACTGGTGCCAGTGCCAGGGCGGCTGGAAGGGCAGAGCCTGGCGCAGGAGAGGGGCGGGTGTCTGCATGGCGCGACGATACCCGCTGAGGGCGTGGCCTGTCGCGGGAAAATCGGCCGTCGCTACGGTTCGACCTGAAACGGTGAGCGTCGTAGAATGCGCGCCTTTCTCCGGGCGGGCCGCTGTTCCGTCCTTCTGCAGCCACTACGGGAGACCGCTCATGAGCGATTACCAGGAAACTCTCTATGACGGCTACGGCCAGCGTTTTCGCATGGACAAGCTGCTTCATGAGGTCCGCACCGAGCACCAGCATCTGGTGATCTTCGAGAACGCGCGCATGGGTCGCGTGATGGCGCTGGACGGTGTGATCCAGACCACCGAGGCGGACGAGTTCATCTACCACGAGATGCTCACCCATGTGCCGATCCTGGCCCATGGCGCTGCCCGCCGCGTGCTGATCATCGGTGGTGGCGACGGCGGCATGCTGCGCGAGGTGCGCAAGCACAAGGCGGTCGAGAGCATCACCATGGTGGAGATCGACGGCACCGTGGTGGACATGTGCAAGGAGTTCCTGCCGAACCACTCCAAGGGCGCCTATGACGACCCGCGCCTGAACCTGGTGATCGACGACGGCATGCGCTTCGTCGCCAGCACCGAGGAGAAGTTCGACGTGATCATCTCCGACTCCACCGACCCCATCGGGCCGGGCGAGGTGCTGTTCTCCGAGAACTTCTACCAGGCCTGCCGCCGCTGCCTGAACGATGGCGGCATCCTGGTGACCCAGAACGGCACGCCCTTCATGCAACTGGCTGAAGTGCAGACCACCGCGTCGCGCATGAACGGCCTGTTCGCCGACTGGCACTTCTACCAGGCGGCGGTGCCCACCTACATCGGCGGGGCCATGACCTTCGCCTGGGGCGCGACCCAGGGCGATACCCGCAAAGTCTCCCTGGAGGTGCTGCGCCAGCGCTTCGCCGGCAGCGGCATCGTGACCCGCTACTACAACCCCGAGGTTCACCTGGGCGCCTTCGCGCTGCCGCAGTACGTGCTGCAGGCCGTGGGCAAGCCCAGCAACGACTGAGGTGCCCGGCCTCCTTTCCGGGGGCTGGCTGAATGAAAAAACCGCTGCCGGATCGCTCCGGCAGCGGTTTTTTCATGGCGGTGTGCTTCAGCCGAAGCGGTAGATGTCCATGCCCAGTGCACCGAGGGTGAAGCCGCTGTGGGTCAGGCGGAATGGGCCGCCGGCTCCGCGTGCGAAGTACAGCGGCAGCAGGTGCTCGTCGCTGGGGTGGCTGCGCACTGCATTGGGCGCCTGGGTGCGGTAGTGGTGCAGGGCGTCTTCGTCATCGCGGGCCAGGTGCTCGACCATCCAGTCGCGGAAGGCCTGGGCCCAGTCGGAGCCGTGGTCGTCCTGCGCGTGCCAGTCCAGCTCCCGCAGGTTGTGGGTGATGCTGCCGGAGCCGATCAGCAGCACGCCTTGGTCGCGCAGGGCGGCCAGGGCACGGCCGACCCGGGTCTGGAAGGCCGGACCAAGGCGACTGGGCAGGGACAGTTGCAGCACCGGGATGTCCGCTTCCGGGTACATCAGCGACAGCGGCACCCAGGCGCCATGGTCGAGGGGGCGCTGGTCATCGATGGCAGCGTCCAGGCCGGCGGCCTTCAGCAGCCCCTGGACTTCGCGCGCCAGTTCGGGTGCGCCGGGGGCGGGGTACTGGACGGCGTAGAGCGCCGGCGGGAAGCCGTAGAAGTCGTGCCAGGTCTCGGGGTGGGCGCCGCCGGTCAGGCTCAGGCCCTGGCTCTCCCAGTGCGCGGACACCACCAGGATGGCGCGCGGGCGCGGCAGCTCGGCTGCCAGGCGGGCGAGGGCGGGGCCGCTGGCGCCGGGTTCCAGTGCGAGCATCGGGGAACCGTGGGAGATGAACAGGGTGGGTAGCATCCGTGGCGTCCTCCGTTAGGATGGGCGCCATGTTCTGCGCTGGACGTATCGACTTCCAGCATAAAATTCTGCGCGTATCTATCGAATCATCAGGAGGATCAGGTGGAAGAGTCATTCTGGCAGGCACGTTGGCACAGCAATCAGATCGGGTTCCATCAGGACGAGGCGAACCCCTGGCTGCTGCGGCATTGGCACGCCCTGGCACTCCCGGCCGATGCGCAGGTGCTGGTGCCACTCTGCGGCAAGAGCCTGGACCTGCTGTGGCTCGCTGAGCAGGGCCATCGGGTGCTGGGCGTGGAGCTGGCGGAGAAGGCGGTGCTGGACTTCTTCGCTGAATGGGGCGTGGAACCGGGTGTGAGCGAGGTTGGGGCGCTGCGCCGCTTCAGTGCCGGGCGGGTGGAGATCCTTCAGGGGGACTTCTTCGCCCTGACGCCCGAGGACACCCAGGACTGTGTTGCGCTGTATGACCGCGCGGCGATCATCGCCTTGCCGCCGGCCATGCGCGAGGCTTATGTCGAACACCTCACTCGCCTGCTGGCGCCGGGCTGCCGGGGGCTGTTGGTGACCCTGGAGTACGAGCAGTCGCGGCTCGAAGGCCCACCGTTCTCGGTGCCGGAAGAGGAAGTCCGCACGCGCCTGGAAGCGGATTGGAACGTGGAGCTGCTGGAGCGGGAGAATGTGCTGGAAAACAACTGGAAGTTCGCCTCACGCGGCCTGGACGCCTTGCACGAGCCAGTATTCCGCCTGCAGCGCAGGGGCTGAGGCTCGGCGGCGCACAATGAAAAAGGGCAGCCTCAGTGGCTGCCCTTTTGGTTGGCTTCGGTCGGATCAACCGCGGCGGCGCAGGGCCTCGATGCGGTCTTCCAGGGGCGGGTGGCTCATCAGTAGGCCGGCCAGGCCGTTCTTCAGGCCACCGTTGATGCCGAAAGCGGTCAGGCTGTCAGGCATCTGCACCGGCACGCCCTGTTCGGCGCGCAGGCGCTGCAGGGCACCGATCATGGCGTTGGTGCCGGCCAGTTGGGCGCCGGCTTCGTCGGCGCGGTACTCACGTTTGCGCGAGAACCACATGACGATGATGCTGGCGAGGATGCCCAGGACCAGCTCGGCGAAGATGGTGGCGATGAAGTAGCCAATGCCGTGGCCTTCTTCGTTCTTCAGGATCACCTTGTCGACGAAGTTGCCGAAGATGCGCGCGAAGAACATCACGAAGGTGTTCACCACACCCTGGACCAGCGCCAGTGTGACCATGTCGCCGTTGGCCACGTGGCCGATCTCGTGGGCCAGCACCGCTTTCACCTCATCGGGCGAGAAGCGCTCCAGCAGGCCCTGGCTGACGGCGACGAGGGCGTCGTTGCGGTTCCAGCCGGTGGCGAAGGCGTTGGCTTCGTAGGCAGGGAAGATGCCCACCTCGGGCATCTTGATGCCGGCCTCGCGGGACAGCTCCTCGACGGTCTGCAGCAGCCACTGCTCATGGCGGGTACGGGGCTGGGTGATGATCTCGGTGCCGGTGCTCATCTTCGCCATCCACTTGGAGATGAACAGCGAGACCAGGGAGCCGGCGAAGCCGAACACGGCACAGAACACCAGCAGACTGCCGTAGTTCTGCCCGGTGAAGCGATCTACTCCCAGCAGCTTCAGCGTAATGCTGGCAATCACGAGGACTGCAAGGTTGGTGGCCAGGAACAACAGAATTCGCATCATGATTGGGACGGTCTCCTCACGGCGGGAAGCGGTTTGATATGCGGGGGTATATAAGGTTCGGGCGAGGGCGATTCAACCGAACCCTTATTTCAAACTGTGTCGCCTGCCGCGCCATCGGGGCCGCTGAACAGCAGGCGTGACAGCCGCGCGATGCGTTCGCTACTGCGGCTGGCCAGTGCTTCGCGCAGTTGGTGGGCGAGGGTGCCGTGGACCCTCCGCACACTTGGCGGCAGCGCCCCTTCGTCGCCGACCGCGTGGGGAATGCTGCGGGACAGGCGCAGGAAGCCCTTCTCCGTGAGCACGGCCTGGTCCAGCGCTTCGTAGCGGATGGTGCTCTCGTAGCGGATGTAGCCTTCTTCGGCCAGCCAGATCAGGGCGCCCAGGCAGCTCTGGTGGCGTTTGCTGGGCAGGCCGAACTCGTCCGGCTCCTCGTGGCCGATCAGGTCCTCCACGTACAGTGCGGATTTGCGCGGGAAGGCGAGGTAGAGCGTCAGCAAGCCGGCTGCGCAATCCTTGTAGAAGTCGTCGATCTGCAGGTCCATGGTCAGAGTGCTCGCGCCAGCAGCGCGTTGGGGAGCAGCGGCAGCAGGCGGCCGATCAGCGCCCAGGGCCAGCCGGGCACGTAGGCGCGGCGGGTCTGGCGCTCGATGTGCTGGGCGATCAGCCGGGCGCCGTGCTCCACGTCGATGAGGAAGGGACGCGGCCCTGCTCCCTGGTTGATGGGGGTGTCGATGTAGCCGGGCAGCAGCAGGGTGGTGCGCAGGGGGCTGCGGTACAGCTCCAGTTCGAGGGCTTCCATGTAGCTGATCAGCCCGGCCTTGCTCGCTGAATAGCCGGCGGTCGCCGGCAGGCCGCGCTTGCCAGCGACCGAGGCCACGGCCACCAGGTGGCCATGGCCCTGCTCGCGGAACAGTTGGGCGGCGGCGTCCAGGCAGGCGATGGTGCCGATCAGGTTGGTCTCCAGGGTCTGCTGGAAGCGCTCGAAACGGCCCGTGCCGACCTTGCCCGCCAGGCCGATGCCGGCGTTGGCGATGAGCCCGTCGAGCCCGCCCAGGGCGTTCTTCGCCAGGCCCACGGCGTCCTGGCAGGCGGCGTAGTCGGTGACGTCGAGGGGCAGCACGGCGATGTTCCGACCGTGGCGCGCGCGCAGCTCTTCGGCGAGTTGCTGGAGGGGTTCCTCCCGGCGTGCCGCCAGGGCCAGGTCATGTCCCCGGGCAGCCAGCTCGCGGGCCAGGGCCATGCCGATGCCGGAACTGGCGCCGGTGAGCAGGTAGCGGCGGGGCTGGCCCATGGCGGTACTCCTTTACTGGCGGTAGGTCTTGAGGAAGTTGCCGATGCGGCCGATGGCCTGCTCCAGGTCGTCGACGCGGGGCAGGGTGACCACGCGGAAGTGGTCCGGCCACGGCCAGTTGAAGGCAGTGCCCTGGACGATCAGCAGCTTCTCGGAGAGCAGCAGGTCGAGCACGAATTTCTCGTCGTTGTGGATCGGGCAGACCTTCGGATCGATGCGCGGGAAGGCATAGAGCGCGCCCATGGGCTTGACGCAGCTGACGCCGGGGATGTCGTTGAGCAGTTCCCAGGCGCGGTTGCGCTGCTCCAGCAGGCGGCCGCCGGGCAGGACCAGGTCGTTGATGCTCTGGTAGCCGCCGAGTGCGGTCTGGATGGCGTGCTGGCTCGGCACGTTGGCGCACAGGCGCATGTTGGCCAGGATGTCGAGGCCTTCGATGTAGCTCTGGGCGCGGTGCTTGGGCCCGGAGATGGCGATCCAGCCGGAGCGGAAGCCGGCCACGCGGTAGGACTTGGACAGCCCGTTGAAGGTCAGGCAGAGCACGTCCGGCGCCAGGGAGGCGGTGGAGATGTGCTGGGCCTCGTCGTAGAGAATCTTGTCGTAGATCTCGTCGGAGAAGATCACCAGGTTGTGCTGGCGGGCCAGCTCGACGATTTCCAGCAGCAGCTCGCGGGAGTACACGGCACCGGTGGGGTTGTTGGGGTTGATCAGCACCAGGGCCTTGGTGTTGGGGGTGATCTTCGCCTTCATGTCGGCGATGTCCGGGAACCAGCCGGCCTGCTCGTCGCACAGGTAGTGCACCGGCTTGCCGCCACCCAGGGCTACGGAGGCGGTCCATAGCGGGTAGTCGGGGGCGGGGATCAGCACCTCGTCGCCGTTGTTCAGCAGGGCCTGCAGGGCCATCACGATCAGCTCGGAGACGCCGTTGCCCAGGTAGATGTCCTCGATGCCGACGCCTTCCACCTGCTTCTGCTGGTAGTACTGCATGACGGCCTTGCGGGCGCTGAACAGGCCCTTGGAGTCGCTGTAGCCCTGGGCAGTGGGCAGGTTGCGGATGACGTCCTGAAGGATTTCCTCCGGGGCTTCGAAGCCGAAGGGGGCCGGGTTGCCGATGTTCAGCTTGAGGATGCGGTGGCCTTCCTCTTCCAGACGCTTGGCGTGCTTGAGCACCGGCCCGCGAATGTCGTAGCAGACGTTGGCGAGCTTGTTGGATTTGCTGAACTGCATGGTTCTGAGGGTCCCGAATGTGTTGATGTGCCGGGGGGCGGCCGCTGGGGCAATGGAAGGGGCGGATACCTTGGCAGCCGGCAGCGCCGCTGCCAGACTGGCGCCCGAAGGCACGCATGATACGTGCGGCCCGATGGCCGGAAAAGGTACGGGTCGGGCTTTTTTCCGCAACGAGGTGACCCTATGGAAAAGCTGGACAAACCCCTTGAAGCCTGGCGCGAAGAGCTGACCGACGCGCAGTTCCACGTCTGCCGCCTGGGGGGCACCGAACGGCCCTTCACCGGCGAATACAACGGCACCAAGACGCCCGGCATCTACCACTGCGCCTGCTGCGGTGCGGCGCTTTTCGATTCCGACGCCAAGTACGACTCCGGCAGCGGCTGGCCCAGCTACTTTCAGCCGGTGGACGACCAGGCCATCGCCGAGCTGGAGGACTTCAGCCACGGCATGCACCGCGTCGAGGTGCGCTGTGCCCGTTGCGAGGCCCACCTGGGGCATGTCTTCCCCGATGGACCCAGGCCGACCGGGCTGCGCTACTGCATCAATTCGGTGGCGCTGAAGCTCGTGCCTCGGGACTGAGTGCCAAGGCCCGCCGCTGGCGGGCTTTGTTTTTTCAGGTGAGTTGTGTGCAATTCAATTGAGCGCTATTTTTATCGCGGCTTTCCCTTCCTGACCTTCATCGTTTGAGGCGCGCACCATGAGCGATCGGCTTCTCGACATTTCCGTCACCACCATCAAGGGCGAACAGAAAACCCTGGCGGACTTCGGCGGCAAGGCGCTGCTGGTGGTCAACACCGCCAGCAAGTGCGGCTTCACCCCTCAATACAAGGGGTTGGAGGCGATCTGGCAGCAGTACCGCGACAAGGGCCTGGTTGTGCTGGGCTTCCCCTGCAACCAGTTCGGCAAGCAGGAGCCGGGTGACGAGGGGGCGATCTCGGAGTTCTGTGAACTGAACTTCGGCGTGACCTTCCCACTGTTCCGCAAGATCGAGGTGAACGGCGCGGGAGCCCATCCACTCTACGTGGCGCTGAAGAAGCGGGCGCCGGGCCTGCTGGGCAGCCAGGGCATCAAGTGGAACTTCACCAAGTTCCTGATCGACGGCGAGGGCCGCGAGGTCAAGCGCTTTGCGCCCACCACCAAGCCCGAGGAACTCACTGCCGAGATCGAAGCGCTGTTGAAATGAAGCCGTTTTCGTCGCCATCCGAGGCAGACCTGCTGCTGGAGAACCAGCTCTGCTTCAAGCTCTACGCCGCCTCCCGCCTGGTGATCCGGGGCTATCGGCCGTTGCTGGAGCGCCTGGGGCTGACCTACCCGCAGTACCTGGCGATGCTGGTGCTCTGGGAGTGGCAGGTGCGACCGCCCGAGCAGCCGACGGTGAAGGCCCTTGGAGAACGTCTGATGCTGGATTCCGGCACCCTGACGCCTTTGCTCAAGCGCCTGGAACAACTGGGTCATGTGCAGCGGCGCCGGGCGGCCCAGGACGAGCGCGAGGTACACCTGGCGCTTACCCCCTCGGGGCTGGCCCTGCGTGACGAGACGGCGGCGCTGCGTGCCCACCTGATCTGCGACAGCGGGCTGGATCTGGACGAGATGGTCGCGCTGCGCGCGCGACTCTCCGAATTGCTGGAACGCTTCAGCGGGTTGGCTGGGTAGCTGGCAGCCAGTTGTCCAGCAGGGTCACCAGGTCTTCCCGGCGGAACGGCTTGGCCAGGTAGTCGTCCATGCCGGCAGCGCGGCAGCGCTCGCGTTCGTCCGGCAGGGCGTTGGCCGTCAGTGCGACGATGGGCAGATCGGGCCATTGGCCGCTCTGGCGGATGCGCCGAGTGGCTTCGTAGCCGTCCATGATCGGCATGTTGCAGTCCATCAGCACCAGCTCCACCGGCTCCCTCGCCAGCACTTCCAGCGCTTCGCCGCCGTGGCTGGCCACCAGCACCTCGCAGCCGAGCTTGCTGAGCATGCCTTTGGCCACCAGTTGATTCACCGCGTTGTCTTCCACCAGCAGCACGCGCGCGGAGTGGTGCGGGCGCGGCCGTTGCTCGCTGCTGGGTTGGGCGGTGTGCTCGTGAGGGTGCAGGCTGCGATGAAGGGCCTGGTACAGGGTGGAGCGCGAGATCGGACGGGCCAACTGCTGCAACGGTGCCAGCGGCGCGGCGCGTTCGGCAGGCAGGAAGCTGCCGTAACCGGTGACCAGCAGGATCGGTGTCGACCCGGCGTCACGCAGGCGGGGCAACTGCTCCGGCGCGTCGGTGATCACCTGGTCCCACGGGCCATCATCCAGGGCGGCTTCAGGGTTGCGTCGCTCGTAATGGATGCCCCAGATCGGCAGCCAGACCTTGAGCAGGTCCGACAGGCCACTGCCTGCCGGGCAGAGGGCCAGGACGCGACCCTTGAGCGGAGGTGGCAGCATGGCGGGGGTGTCCTGGAGCAGCGGCAATTCGGCGCTGAACTGACTGCCCAGGCCTTCTTCGGAATGCACCTGGAGGCGGCCTTCCATGGCTTCGCACAGGCGGCGGGTGAGTGCCAGGCCGAGGCCGGTGCCGCCGAATTGCCGTGCGATCCCCGCGCCGCCCTGGGCGAAGGGCTGGAACAGCTTCGGCAGGGCTTCGGCAGAGATGCCGATGCCGGTGTCCCGCACGCTGATCACCACGCCCTGGTCGCCGGCCGGCGTCACCCGCAGGTCCACCCGGCCGACACGGGTGAACTTGAGGGCGTTGGAGAGCAGGTTGCTGACGATCTGCCGTACCCGCGTCGGGTCGCCCATCACCAGGGAGGGCAGGCGTGGGTCCACCTGGCAGCTCAGCTCCACGCCGGGTGCGGCGTTCTGCGAGAGCAGGCTGGCGGTGTCTTCCACCAGCACGCCGAGGTCGAATGGGATGGCCTCCAGCTCCAGTTGGCCGGCTTCGAACTTGGACAGGTCGAGGATGTCGTTGAGCAACTCCACCAGCACGCTGCCGGAGTCGTGGGCGATGGTCAGTTGCTGGCGTTGCTCGGGGCTCAGGGGGCCGTCGAGGGTGAGCGAGAGCATGCCCAGCAGGCCGTTGAGCGGCGTGCGGATCTCGTGGCTCATGTTGGCGAGGAAGGCTGCGCGAGCCTGGGCGGTTTCCAGGGCGCTGGCGCGGGCCATCTCCAGCTCGGCGTTGGACTGGCTGAGACGGCGGTTGGTGGCCTTCAGCTCGGCGGTTCGGGCCGAGACGATGTTCTCCAGTTCGGCCAGGTACTGCGTAAGGCGGTCTTCCGCGTCTCGGCGCTGGCCCATCTCGGTCATCAGGCTGGCCAGTTGGCGGTTGATCACGTCCACCAGCACGCCGATCTCGTCCTGTTCATGGCCGGGCGGGTAGGGCAGGCGGTTTTCGCCGGAGGGGCGGCTGTCCCGCTCACTGAGGCCGCGGATCAGTCCCACCAAAGGTTTGGTCAGCATGCTGTAGAACAGCACCAGCAGGATCAGCGAAAGCAGCAGGCTGCGTACGAAGCCGGACACCATGGTGAGCATCGAGCGCCGCAGGAAATGGTTGCCGAAGGCGAAGGTATCCACTTCCAGGCGCAGCAGGCCCAGGGCTTCCTCGGGGGCGTGTGCGATGAACAATGGGTCCTGGAACTCGCGGCGGGCGCCGAACAGGAAGTCGCTCAATACGCGGTAGTCGCTGCGGGCTGCCGGACGGCTGACGCTGGCGAGCACGGTGCCGCTGTTATCGATTATCTCGGCGCGGATCACTGCCGGTGAGCGCAGCAGTCCGGCTACCAGTTCCTGGGCCAGTTCCGAGTCGATGTTGTAGGTAATGCGGGCGGCGGGGTTGTGGCTGATTTCCAGCAGGGCGCGGATTTCCCGGTCCAGCGAGGCGTTCTCGCTGGTGTAGTCGATGCCGACCTGGATGACGCTGAGCAGTGTTCCGAGGATGAAGGCCACCAGCACGGTGAGACTGGCCTGCTTGAACGACAGGCGTTGGGTCAGCGGGATATCCATGGGGGGTGATTCGGCCTTGTTCCGTGGGCTTGCCAAGCATAGCCTATCCCACCTTTCGGCCATCTGGCTGTGCCTCATTACAAGGAGTTGGAACGTGGATTCCCGATTGCTCGACTTCCTCGAACGCGCCGACGCGGTGCTGGCTCGTCTGGAGCCGTTGCTGCCGGTGGAGCGCCCGGTAATCGACTGGGATCGCTGCCTGGCTGCGCGTTGGCTCCGTGACGGGCGCAGCGGCTTTCTGCAGCCGCTGGAAGTTAGTCTGGACCTGGATCTGGGCGACCTGATCGGTGTGGACCTGCAGCGGGACACCCTGGCGCGCAACACCCGTCAGTTCGTCGACGGCCTGCCGGCCAACCATGCCCTGCTGTGGGGCGCACGGGGCACGGGCAAATCCTCGCTGATCCGGGCGCTGCTTGCGGCCCATGCCGGGGAAGGGCTGCGCCTGGTGGAGATCGAGCGTGACCACCTGGCGGACCTGCCCCGCGTGGTGGAGTTGCTCGCCGGGCTGCCGCAACGCTTCGTACTGTTCTGCGACGACCTTTCGTTCGAGGCGGGCGAGGGCGACTACCGGGTACTCAAGAGCGTGCTCGATGGCTCCCTGGAACGGGCACCGGACAATGTGCTGCTCTACGCCACCTCCAACCGCCGCCACCTGGTGCCGGAGAAGCAGAGCGACAACGAGAACTGGAGGATGGTGGACGGCGAGCTCCACCCCAACGAAGCGGTGGAGGACAAGATCGCCCTGTCCGACCGCTTCGGTCTCTGGCTCTCCTTCTATCCCTTTACCCAGGAACACTTTCTGGCAGTGGTGCGCCACTGGATCAGCTCCCTGGCCGCTACCGCCGGGCTGGAGTGGGCCTGGGATGAAGCCCTGGAGAAGGAAGCCATCCGCTGGGCCCTCGGGCGCGGCAACCGTAACGGCCGTTGTGCCTATCAATTCGCCCGCCAATGGGTTGGCCGGGCGCTGCTGGAGACTGCTTGATGATCGATCTGAAAACCGCCGGTGCCGGCCTCGACGGCTACGCGCTGCTGGCGGCGCAACTGGAATCCCTGCTGGCCGACGAGCGCGACTTCATCGCCAACGCCTCGCAGTTCGCGGCGTTCCTGTTCAATGAGCTGCCCGACCTGAACTGGGCCGGCTTCTACCTCAACAAGAACGAGCAACTGGTACTCGGGCCATTCCAGGGCAAGGTGGCCTGTGTACGGATTCCCTTCGATAAGGGTGTCTGCGGGGCTGCTGCCCGTACCCGGGCGACCCAGCGTGTGGAGGATGTGCATGCCTTCCCCGGGCACATCGCCTGCGACAGCGCCTCCAATAGCGAGCTGGTGGTTCCCCTGGTGAAGAGCGGCGTGCTGATCGGGGTGCTGGACCTGGACAGTCCGAGCGTCGGGCGTTTCAGTGAGGCAGACCAGGTGGGTATCGAGAACCTGGCGTCGATCTTCCTGCGGTTGACCGACTGCTGAGGGGCGTATCCCGGCACCGTGGCGGTGCCGGGATCGCTGGAGCAGGGCTCAGGCCTTGCCGGAGAGCTTGTCGATCGTGCGCAGTTCGCCAGGCAGCACAGCCTGGACCGACTCCCGGGCACGGATGCGCTGGTAGTGGGCGGCAAGCGCCGGCCAGCGGCTGGCATCGATGGTTTCGCCACCATGCTCCATGTTGATCAACTGGCAGCACAGGGCCAGGTCCGCCATGGTCGGGCCTTCGCCGACGAAGTAGTCGGCATCGCCCAGGGTCTTCTCCAGGTAGTCGAAGTGGGGCGGCAGCTTGTCCGAGAGCGCTGCCTTTATCGCCTCCTCGTCCGACGGTTTGCCCATGGTGGGCTTGAGCACCCGGTTGCGGAATACCGTGAAGGTGGTGAGCGGGGCGAGTTCGTAATCGGCGTACTTCTCCAGCCAGCGGATGCGCGCGCTCTGTTGCGCATCGCTCCCGTACAGCGGCATCCGCTCGGGGTGCTGCTCTTCCAGGTACTGGCTGATCACGCTGGAGTCGGCAAGGGTAACGTCGCCGTCACGTAGTGCGGGAATGCGGCCCAGCGGGTTCAGCTCCCGGTACCAGGCCGGCTGGCCGAACGGAGTGATGATCTCCAGCTGGTAGTCCAGCGCCTTCTCCAGCAGGCACAGGCGAACCTTGCGCACGAAAGGGGACAGGGGCGCGCCGTACAGGGTGATGCTCATCGTTGTTGTCCTCGTCTGAGCAGGGCGGGGGGCGTATCAGTCGTAGATGTTCTTCTTCTTCCACATGTCCTCGTCGTCCAACTGGTCGAGACCGGCGGTGAGTTCGCTCGGTTCCTCCGGGGCGGGCTTCTTGTCGAGGGAGAGGGCATCGGCACGGGCCAACTGGGCTTGCAGGGCCTGCAACTGGGTCTTGTAGCGGGTCGGGTCGGGCTGCTTCTGCAGATACTGCACGCCGCGCTCGAAGGCCAGGCGGGCCTGGCGGGGCTGGCCGTCATGCAGCGCCTGGGTGCCTATGTTGGTGAAGAACTCGATGTGCAGCTGCACCAGCATGCCGCGGATGTCGTTGACCCAGCGTTTGGCATCGGCCACCGGCAGGTAGCCGTCCTTCGCCGAGCGGGTGAGCTGGCCATGCAGGGATTCCAACTGGAAGCGCACTTCCTTGGCCTGGGCTTCGTTGAGCACCTTGAGTGGCGCATTGCGGATCGGCATGCCTTCGCCCAGGTTCACCAGGCCGCGCAGCTCTTCTATCTGCACCTTCAGTTGTGCATTGCCTTTATCCAGAGGCAGGAGGCGCTCACAGAACAGCAGTTGCAGGCGGGTGAGGGTGAGCTTCAGTTCGGGTGTCATGAACTGGCCGGGCAGGGACTCGGACAGGTCGGCGCAGCGGCGCCAGCGGTCCTGGAGGTCGGCACGCTGGCGCGCCTTCTCCAGCTTGCTGTTTTCCACCATGTGATTGGCATAGCCGATGACCAGCAGCAGAACGATGCCGGCTATTACCATCAGGGTGATCAGGAGTGGGGACATCTTCTTACAGCTCCCGTGGATTGAGCGTTTCGCCGGAGTGTAGTGGCTTGGCTTGTCCCCTCATAGCTCTGCGTCATGTTTTGATCTGAAGTCTTTGATTTTGAAAAGTTTTTGATAGAGGGTTGACGACTGTCGAATGGCTCCCTAGAATGCGCGCCACTTCGACGCGATGCCCGAAAGGCAAAGCGAAAGAAGCCGGAAGAAAGCGTCAAAGCTGTTGTAAGTTCCGGGCCGCGTCCCCTTCGTCTAGTGGCCTAGGACACCGCCCTTTCACGGCGGTAACAGGGGTTCGAGTCCCCTAGGGGACGCCAATTTTTCGGTTGTATTGCGGGAATAGCTCAGTTGGTAGAGCACGACCTTGCCAAGGTCGGGGTCGCGAGTTCGAGTCTCGTTTCCCGCTCCAGTTTGTTCAGGCAGTGCTTGAAAAGCGTTGTTTGTCCCCTTCGTCTAGTGGCCTAGGACACCGCCCTTTCACGGCGGTAACAGGGGTTCGAGTCCCCTAGGGGACGCCAGTTTCACGGTTGTATGCGGGAATAGCTCAGTTGGTAGAGCACGACCTTGCCAAGGTCGGGGTCGCGAGTTCGAGTCTCGTTTCCCGCTCCAGTGTTCAAGCAGTGCTTGAAAAGCGTTGTTTGTCCCCTTCGTCTAGTGGCCTAGGACACCGCCCTTTCACGGCGGTAACAGGGGTTCGAGTCCCCTAGGGGACGCCATTTTTCGTTTGTATTGCGGGAATAGCTCAGTTGGTAGAGCACGACCTTGCCAAGGTCGGGGTCGCGAGTTCGAGTCTCGTTTCCCGCTCCAGATAAACAAGAACGCCGCTCACTGAGCGGCGTTTTTGTTTGTGCAGTGAAAAGCTGTCCGCCTTTCCCCGTGCCTTTCTGATTCCACCGACCACCCCGAAAGGGCGGCCGGTGATCATCTTTCAGTGCTTGCTGGCGTCGTCGCCCAGGGCAAGCAGCTGTTTTTCCTGGTTCCAGTCGAACGGTTCGTCGTTCTCTTCCGCCTCGAAGCGGCGCTCGTCGAGGCGCTGGAACAGGGCGATTTCCTCATCCGGCATGAAATGCAGGCAGTCGCCGCCGAAGAACCACAGCAGGTCGCGCGGTACCAGGTGGGCGATCTGCGGGTAGCGGTGGAAGACCTGGCTGATCAGGTCCTGGCCCAGGTATTGGCTGCCTTCCGGGTCGCGGGGCAGTTCGGTGATCAGCTCGTCGAAGCGCTCGACGAACAGGGCATGGTTCTCTTCGGGAACCTGCTCGGCCTCGCCCAGGGCGACCAGGATGCCGCGCAGGTGGTGGAGCAGGGCGAGGTGATGGTCGAGGTAGGGGTTGGACATGGCGGTACATCCTGGAACGAATCAATGAACGGGCGCGGAGTATAAGGCCCTCCGCGCCCGCTGTCCCGCTGGGGCTCAGCGCACCTTGCCCGCCGTTGGCAGCAGCGCCTCCTTGTCGAAGTCATCCACGTCGATCACCACCCGCCGCGCGGCCTCGGCGGCGCGCAGGCGTCGGGCGGCTTCGGCGTCCAGCACGCCAGCGGCCAGCGCGGCGTCCACCGGGTGTTCGCCGGCCGTCGGCTTGACGCGCCCATCCTTGAGCGCCTTGTGCAGCTCCCGCTGCAGCGGCTGGACGTCGGCGAGGGCGTCCACGGCGCGCTGCAGGGCCGCTACCGGATCGTCCTCGGCGGAAGGCCGGAAGCAGCCGGCCAGCACGCTTTCCAGCGCCGGGTCGCCGCTGTCGCGACCGAGGATTTCGGCCACTTCAGCATCCAGCGCATCCGACGGGCCTTTGTGGCGACGGCCAAGCGGGAACACCAGCACCTGCAACAGGCAGCCGAGGATGCGGCTGGGGAAGTTGGCGAGCAGGCCCGCCAGGGCGTCCTCGGCCTTGCCCAGAGACTCTTCCAGAGACCAGCGCACCAGCGGCCGCAGGTGCTCCGGGTGATCCAGATCGTGGTAGCGCTTGAGCGCGGCGGAAGCCAGGTAGAGGTGGCTGAGCACATCGCCCAGGCGGGCGGACAGTCGCTCGCGGCGCTTCAGCTCGCCCCCCAGCAGCATCATGCTCAGGTCCGCCAGCACGGCGAAGGCTGCGGCGAGCCGGTCGAGGCTGCGGAAGTAACCCTGGGCCAGGGTGTCCCCCGGCGCAGGGCTGAGGCGCCCCGCGCCCAGGCCCAGCAGTAGGGTACTGGCGGCGTTGCTCACGGCGAAGCCAACATGGCGCAGCAGCAGCTCGTCGAATTCCTCCAGCGCACGCTCACGGTCCTCGCGGGCGGCCAGGGCCATTTCCTTGAGCACGAACGGATGGCAGCGGATGGCGCCCTGGCCAAAGATCATCAGATTGCGCGAGAGGATGTTGGCGCCTTCCACGGTGATGAAGATCGGTGCGCCTTGCCAGGAACGGCCCAGGTAGTTGTTCGGGCCCATGATGATGCCCTTGCCGCCGTGCACGTCCATGGCGTGGCCGATGCATTCGCGGCCGCGCTCGGTCAGGTGGTACTTGAGGATGGCCGAGAGCACCGAGGGTTTCTCGCCCAGGTCCACCGCATTGGCGGTGAGCACGCGCGCGGCGTCCATCAGCCAGGCGTTGCCGCCGATGCGGGCCATGGCCTCCTGGATGCCCTCGAACGCCGACAGCGGCACGTTGAACTGTTCACGCACGCGGGTGTACTGGCCGGTGACCAGGCTGGTGTACTTGGCCGCGCCGGTGCCCACCGCCGGTAGCGAGATGGAGCGGCCGACGGAGAGGCAGTTCATCAGCATCATCCAGCCCTTGCCGAGCATGGCCTGGCCGCCGATCAGGAAGTCCAGCGGGACGAACACGTCCTTGCCGGAGTTGGGGCCGTTCATGAAGGCGGCGCCCAGGGGCAGGTGGCGGCGGCCGATGTTCACCCCGGGGGTGTCGGTGGGGATCAGGGCCAGGCTGATGCCCAGGTCTTCCTCGTCACCCAGCAAGTGGTCGGGGTCATAGGCCTTGAAGGCCAGGCCGAGCAGGGTGGCCACCGGGCCGAGGGTGATGTAGCGCTTCTCCCAGGTCAGGCGCAGGCCGATCACCTCTTCGCCCTTCCACTGGCCCTTGCAGACGATGCCGACGTCGGGCATGGCGCCGGCGTCGGAGCCCGCCAACGGGCCGGTGAGGGCGAAGCAGGGGATATCCTCGCCACGGGCCAGGCGCGGCAGGTAGTGCTGGCGCTGTTCATCGGTGCCGTAGTGCAGCAGCAGCTCGGCGGGGCCGAGGGAGTTGGGGACCATCACCGTGGAGGCGAGGTCGCCGCTGCGGGTGGCCAGCTTCATGGCGACCTGGGAGTGGGCGTAGGCGGAGAAGCCCTTGCCGCCGTATTCCTTGGGAATGATCAGGCCGAAGAAACCGTTGGCCTTGATGTGCGCCCAGGCTTCCGGAGGCAGGTCCATGCGTTGGCCGATGTCCCAGTCGCTGACCATGGCGCAGAGTTCTTCGGTGGGGCCGTCGATGAAGGCCTGCTCTTCGGCGGTGAGCGCCGGGCGCGGGTAGTCGAGCAGCGTGTTCCAGTTCGGGCGACCGCTGAACAGCTCGCCGTCCCACCACACGGTGCCGGCTTCGATGGCGTCGCGCTCGGTCTCCGACATGGGCGGCAGTACGCGCTGGAACCACGCGAACAGCGGAGCGGTGATCAGCTTGCGGCGCATGTCCGGCAGGGCCAGGGGCAGGGCCGCCGCGAGCCAGAGAATCCAGAGGATCGCCAGCAGCCACCCGGGCGAGTGGCTGAACACCCCCATGGCCAGCAGGTACAGGGCGACCGCCCCGAGGGCGGGCAGGGGAGCGGTGCGGCGGTGCGCCAGCCAGGCGACCCCCAGTACCAGAACGAGCAACCAGAGAAACACCATGCTTGATCCTCCTTGAGGACGACGCGGCCGCCGTCACGGGTCAGGGTGTCGCCAGGACGGCGACAGGGGCGTTCAGCTTGGCCGGATCGTCGTGCCGGCAGGGCGTCGCCTGCTTCTAGCCTGGGGCCTGTCCCCACGGGAGCAACGCCATGCAGTCCAGCCTACGATCCGGTCGCTATCGTTGATAGTGACCACCCCCTGGTGGTTGAGTTCGCCTTGCGCAATCGCGGCGAAAGCCCGCACCCGCGTGACCAGGCGGTCAGACTCTATCACGCCGTGCGCGACGGCAATCCGCTACAACCCCTACACCTTCAGCCGTGACCCGGAGACGCTCAAGGCCAGCCATGCCTTGATGGCGGGGGCAGTCCTACTGCGTGCCCAAGGCCATCCTCCTGGCGGCTTGCGCGCGGGTCTGCGGCATCCCTGCCCGCATCGGCCTGGCGGACGTGCGCAACCACCTGGCCACGCCGCACCCGCTGCAACTGCTCCGGAGCGTGTTCGCCATGCACGGCTACACCGAACTGCACCTGGACGGCCGCTGGGTGAAGGCGACGCCGGCGTTCAACCTGGCGCAGTGCCGGGTCTTCGGTCATCAGCAGCAGGTCCACCCGCACCTGTTCGAGCTGGACGCCGCCTTCATGAGCGGCGATCTGCAGGCCGAGGCGGCCGCTCCCGACGGGACGGATGCCCAATCCTGAGGGTGTCGCCACCCCTCCCTCATCGATAGAGGCTATCAATGCAAATCCCTGGTCATCTGCGGGGGCAATGCCTCTAGAATGTCGGCCTGCCAAGCTGCTGGAGCCGCGACATGCTGAAGATCTGGGGCCGGAAGAACTCCTCCAACGTGAGAAAGGCTCTCTGGGCTGCCGAGGAAGTCGGTGTGGCCTACGAGCCCATCGACGCCGGGGGCGCGTTCGGCCTGGTCAACGAGCCGGCCTACCGGGCGATGAACCCCAACGGCCTGGTCCCGGTGATCGAAGACGGCGACCTGGTGCTCTGGGAGTCCAACGCCGTCGTCCGCTACCTGGCCGCGCGCTACGCCGCCGGCACCCTCTACCCCGAAGACCCGGCTGTCCGCGCCGTGGGCGACAAGTGGATGGACTGGACCAGCACCACCCTGGCACCGGCATTCCGCGAGCTGTTCTGGGGCACGGTGCGTACCCCGCCGGCCGAGCGTGACCCTGCGTGCATCGCTGCCGCCCTGGCGCGTTGCAGCGAGCTGCTGGCCCTGCCTGAGCAGGCCCTGGCGAAACAGCCGTACCTCTCCGGCGAAACCCTGGCGATGGGCGACATCCCCCTGGGCTGCTTCATCTACGCCTGGTTCGAAATGCCCATCGAGCGGCCGCCGCAACCCGCGCTGGCGGACTGGTACGAGCGACTCAAGGTGCGGCCGGCCTACCGCCGTGCGGTGATGACTGCACTGACCTGATGCTAGGCTCACACCCCCGAGCGCTGCGCCGGGCCTTGCCGCCTGATGCAGCGCCTTTGCACATACCTGACTGAAGGCACGTTCCCTCCATGACTTCCGCACTGTCCATCCGGCAGTTGACCAAGACCTATGGCAACGGCTTCCAGGCCCTCAAAGGCATCGACCTGGAAGTGGCCGAAGGCGATTTCTTCGCCCTGCTGGGCCCCAACGGGGCCGGCAAATCCACCACCATCGGCATCCTCTCCACCCTGGTGAACAAGACCAGCGGCACGGTGAGCGTGTTCGGCAACGACCTGGACAAGAGCCCCTACGCCCTCAAGCGCTGCCTGGGCGTGGTGCCCCAGGAATTCAACTTCAACCAGTTCGAGAAGGTCTTCGACATCGTCGTCACCCAGGCCGGCTACTACGGCATCCCGGCGAAGATCGCCAAGGAGCGCGCCGAACAGTACCTGACCCAACTGGGCCTGTGGGAGAAGCGCAACGCCGCTTCCCGCGAACTGTCCGGCGGCATGAAGCGCCGCCTGATGATCGCCCGCGCCCTGGTGCACCAGCCGCGCCTGCTGATCCTCGACGAGCCCACCGCCGGCGTCGACATCGAGCTGCGCCGCTCCATGTGGAGCTTCCTCACCGACCTCAACGCCCAGGGCATCACCATCATCCTCACCACCCACTACCTGGAAGAGGCGGAGCAGCTCTGCCGCCACATCGGCATCATCGACCACGGCACCATCGTCGAGAACACCAGCATGAGGGCGCTGCTGAAGACGCTGCATGTCGAGACCTTCCTGCTGGACCTCAAGAACACCCTCGCCACGGCGCCGTCCCTGGTGGGCTACCCGGCCTGTCTGGTGGACGACCACACCCTGGAGGTGCAGGTGGAGAAGAGCCAGGGCGTCACCGAGCTGTTCCGCCAGCTTTCCGCCGCCGGCATCGAGGTGCTGAGCCTGCGCAACAAGACCAACCGCCTGGAGGAGCTGTTCGTGTCCCTGGTCGAGAAGAACCTGTCGAAGGTGGCCGTATGAGTTCGGAACTGCGCGCCAACCTGGTCGCCCTCAACACCATCGTCTACCGCGAAGTCCGCCGCTTCACCCGTATATGGGCACAAACCCTGCTGCCCCCGGGCATCACCATGGCGCTGTACTTCATCATCTTCGGCAACCTGATCGGCCGGCAGATCGGCGACATGGGCGGCTTCACCTACATGGAGTACATCGTCCCGGGGCTGATCATGATGTCGGTGATCACCAACTCCTACAGCAACGTGGTGTCCAGCTTCTTCGGCAGCAAGTTCCAGCGTTCCATCGAGGAGCTGCTGGTCTCGCCGGTGTCGCCCCACACCATCCTCCTCGGTTACACCATCGGTGGCGTGCTGCGCGGCCTGGCTGTGGGGGTGATCGTCACCCTGCTGTCGCTGTTCTTCACCCACCTGCAGGTGCACCACCTGGGCGTCACCGTCATCGTGGTGCTGCTGACGGCGACCATCTTCTCCCTGGGGGGCTTCATCAACGCGGTGTACGCGCGCAACTTCGACGACATCTCCATCGTCCCGACCTTCGTGCTGACGCCGCTGACCTACCTGGGCGGGGTGTTCTACTCCATCAGCCTGCTGCCGGCGTTCTGGCAGAAGGTGTCGCTGATCAACCCGATCCTGCACATGGTCAACGCCTTTCGCTACGGCATCCTCGGCGTGTCCGACATCAATATCGGCGTGGCCATCGGGCTGATGCTGCTGACCACCCTGGTGCTCTACATCGTCTGCGTGCGCCTGCTGGTGAGCGGGCGTGGGATGCGCCAGTAAGGCATCGCTGATGGGGGCGAGGGCGCTCCAGCCCTAGGCGCGAGCGCTGTTCGCGAACCGTGGCTGGTGCTGGACGCCTGTGTCGTGGGAGCGAATTCATTCGCGAATGAAGGCCCGTACCGGGCGTCGCGGTTGAACCGCTTCCACGCCGCCTGGCCCGCCTCCGAAATGCATCCATCCCGATACAAACCGTCACAGACTGCCTGCATCTTTACGTGCCTCTGACAAAACTCCGCCGATACTCCCGGTAGACTTTTTCATTTTCGAAAAAAACGACTCGAAAAGAGGCTGTAGATGATGGTTCGCCGCCGCGCCTGGCTCCTGCTGCTATTGGGGTTGATCACCTGCCCGGCGTTCGCCGCCAACCCGCCACTGGTCGAGGTGGCCGAGCCCCAGCGTGCCCTGGTCCGGGATGAACTGGTGACTTTCGGCTCCCTGCGCTCCGACGAGTCGGTAACGCTGCGCCCGGAAGTGGACGGGCGCCTCGCACGCCTGCATTTCCGCGAGGGGGAGGCGGTCAAGGCCGGCGACCTGCTGGTCAGCCTCGACGATGCCATCGCCCGTGCCGAGCTGGACCAGGCCCAGGCCAACCTCGACCTGGCGGAGAAGAGCTACCAGCGCGCCCAGATGCTCTACAAGCGCGGCGCCAGCAACGCCCAGGCCCAGGACGAGGCGCTGTCGCAACAGCAGGCTGCTCGCGCCAGCCTGGCGCTGGCCCAGGCGCGCCTTGACAAAACCCAGCTCCGCGCGCCCTACGACGGCGTTCTCGGCCTGCGCCAGGTCAGCCCCGGCGACTACCTCAGCGCCGGGCAGGACATCGTCAACCTCGAAGTGCTCGACCCGCTCAAGGTGGATTTCCGCATTCCGCAGAAGGCGGTGGCTCAGGTGCAACTGGGGCAAGCGGTGGAGATCAGCGTGGACGCTTACCCGGGCGAGCGCTTCCAGGGGCGGATCAGTGCCCTCAACCCGCGCCTGGACGAGGTGGGGCGCAGCCAGGCGATCCGGGCCGAGATCGCCAATGCCGACCGCCGTCTCAAGCCGGGCCAGTTCGTGAAGGTCTCGGTGATCCTCGCCGAGCGCCCGGATGCCCTGCTGGTCCCCGAGGAAGCGGTGATCCCGGTGGGACGCCAGTTGTATGTCGCCGTGGTGGTGGACGGCAAGGTGGCGCGCCTGCCGGTGCGCATCGGCCAACGCCAGCGTGGGCTGGCCGAGGTGGTCGAAGGCCTCGCCGGCGACGAACAGGTGATCACCGCCGGGTGGCAGAAGGCCGCGCCGGGGCAGGAGGTCCGGACCGTCGCGCGGGGTGAGTCATGACCCTCTCCGACCTGTGCATCCGTCGGCCGGTGTTCGCCACCGTGCTGTCCCTGGTGGTGGTCCTGCTGGGGCTGATGGCCTACCAGCGGCTGACCGTGCGCGAGTACCCGAACATCGACGTGCCGGTGGTCACGGTCAACGTCATCTACCCCGGCGCCAGCCCGGAGATCATGGAGTCCCAGGTGGCGCAGCCCATCGAGGATGTGCTGTCGGGCATCCAGGGGCTGGACTTCGTGTCCTCCATCAGCCGCTCCGAGAACACCCAGATCACCGCGCAGTTCCGCCTCGGCAGCAACGCCAACGAGGCGGCCAACGACGTGCGCGACCGCCTCGGGCGGGTGCGCGGCCTGTTGCCGGACGAGATCGACGAGCCGGTGGTGCAGAAGGTCGAGGCCGATGCCCAGCCGGTGGTCTGGCTGGCCTTCTACAGCGACCAGCACAGCGCCATGGCGATCACCGACGTGCTGGAGCGGGTGGTGCAGGACCGCCTGCAGACCATCCCCGGCGTTTCCGAGGTGCAGATCCGCGGCGCCCGCACCTACGCCATGCGCATCTGGCTCGACCCGGAGAAGCTCGCCGCCCATGACCTCACCGTGCAGGACGTGGAGGCCGCCCTGCGCCGGCAGAACGTGGAGATCCCTGCCGGCCGCATCGAGTCGGTGCAGCGCGAGTTCAGCGTGCTGGCGGAAACCGACCTGAAGACCCCCGAGCAGTTCAACGACCTGATCATCGACGACCGCCGCGGCTACCTGCTGCGCCTGTCCGACGTCGGCCATGCCGAGATCGGCGCCGCTGACGAGCGCTCCCTGGTGCGCTTCAACGGGCGCCAGGCGGTTTCCCTCGGGCTGGTCAAGCAGGCCACCGCCAACCCGCTGGACATCTCCGACGGCCTCAACGCCGCCTTGCCCGACGTGCGCAGCCTGCTGCCGGACGGCATGGAGATGGCCATCGCCAACGACAACTCGCTGTTCATCCGCGAATCCATCGCCAACGTCTACACCACCATCTGGGAGGCGGTGGTGCTGGTGGTGCTGATCATCTTCCTGTTCCTGCGCTCCCTGCGGGCGACGCTGATCCCGCTGGTGACCATCCCGGTGTCGCTGATCGGCGCCTTCGCCCTGATGGCGCTGATGGGGTTCTCCATCAACACCCTGACCCTGCTGGCCATGGTGCTGGCCATCGGCCTGGTGGTGGACGACGCCATCGTGGTGCTGGAGAACATCCACCGCCATATCGAGGCGGGCCTGTCACCGGTGCAGGCGGCGTTCAAGGGCAGCCGCGAGATCGCCTTCGCGGTGATCGCCATGACCCTGACCCTGGCGGCGGTCTACGCGCCCATCGGCTTCATGCAGGGCACCTCGGGCAAGCTCTTCACCGAGTTTTCCTGGACCCTGGCCGGCGCGGTGCTGGTCTCCGGCTTCGTGGCCCTCACCCTGTCACCGATGATGTGCGCTCAGTTGCTCCGGCCGCACCGGGCGGAGCAGCGCCATGGTCGCCTGTACAACCTGATCGAAGGCTTTCTCAACGGCCTCACCTACAGCTACCGGCACCTGCTGGAGCGGGTGTTGCGCGCCTGGGTGCTGATCGCGCTGTTCCTCGTCGGCGTGCTGCTGCTGTGCCTGTGGATGTTCAGCGGCCTGCGCAGCGAGCTGGCGCCCACCGAGGATACCGGCACCATCGTCAGCACCCTCAACGGCCCGGATGGCGCCACCCTGCAGTACACCGCGCGCTACGCCCGGCAACTGGAAGAGGCCTACCGCGGCATCCCCGAGGCCAACCGCTACATGGTGGTGGTGGGCTTCCCTACCGTGGCCCAGGGAATTTCCTTCCTCAAGCTGGAGGACTGGAGCGCGCGCAGCCGCAGCCAGTTCGAGATCCGCGACGCCCTGCTGCCCAAGCTACAGGACATCCCCGGTGTGCGGGCCTTCCCGGTGAACCGCCCGCCGCTGGGGCAGAGCGCGCGCAACCAGCCGGTGAACTTCGTCATCCGCTCGTCCCTGGAGTACGCCGAGCTACAGCAGTACGTGGACCAGTTGCTGCAGCGGGTGCGTGACTACCCGGGGCTGGAGAGCATCGACACCGACCTCAAGCTCAACACCCCGCAGCTCAAGGTCACGGTGAACCGCGAGCAGGCCACCGCCGTGGGCACCGACGTCGCCACCATCGGCCGCAGCCTGGAAAGCCTGTTCGGCAGCCGCCAGGTGACCCGCTTCAAGCAGAACGGCGAGCAGTACGACGTGCTGGTGCAACTGGCGGACGTCGACCGCAGCAACCCGGACGACCTCAACCGGGTCTACGTGCGCGGGCGCGACGGCAGCATGGTGCAGCTCTCCAACCTGATCGAGGTGGAGGAAACCGTCGCCCCTCGGGAGCTGAACCACTTCAACCAGTTGCGCGCGGTGACCCTCAGCGCCAACGTCGGCTCCGGCTACACCCTGGGGGAGGCGCTGGACCACCTGGAGACGGTGGCCCGTGAAGTGCTGCCCGCCGAGACCCAGTTCGACTACACCGGCATCTCCCGTGATTTCAAGGCCTCCGGCGCGGGCGTGGCGCTGACCTTCGCGCTGGCGCTGGTGTTCATCTACCTGGTGCTGGCGGCGCAGTTCGAGAGCTTCGTCGATCCGCTGGTGATCCTCTTCAGCGTGCCGCTCTCCATGGCCGGCGCGCTGCTGGCGCTGGAGCTGTTCGGTGGCACCCTGAACATCTATTCCCAGGTGGGGATGGTCACCCTCATCGGGTTGATCACCAAGCACGGCATCCTCATTGTCGAGTTCGCCAACCAGCAGTTGCGCGAGGGTCGTGGTCTGGATGAGTCGGTCATGGAGGCGGCCGTGCAGCGGCTGCGGCCGATCCTGATGACCACCGGCGCCATGGTGCTGGGCTCCCTGCCGCTGGCCATCGCCACCGGCGCCGGGGCGGAGAGCCGCCGGCAGATCGGCATGGTCATCGTCGGGGGGCTGCTGGTGGGCACGTTCTTCACGCTGTTCGTGGTGCCCACGCTGTACCGCAAGCTGCGCCAGTGGCGGCCTATCCGCCCGCTGGTGGAGCGGGAGGCGGGGGAGGTGCCGGGGGCCTGATCAGGCGCGCACGCGCTCCTGCTGGGTGACCTGCTGGCAGATCTCGATGATCTGCTCGCGCATCCAGCGGTTGGCCGGGTCCTGGTCGGTGCTTTCGTGCCAGTAGAGGTGGGTCTCCAGGGCGGGCACGTCGTTCACCGGCAGGTCGACGAAGTGCAGGTCGTGGCGGCGGGCGAAGCGCTCCGGCACGGTCATCGCCATGTCGGTGCTCTGCAGCACGGTGGAAGCCATCATGTAGTGCTGCGAGCGCAGCGCGACCTTGCGCTGGATGCCCATCTTGCCCAGGGCCAGGTCCACGTAGCCCAGGCCGTTGCGGCGGCTGGAGATGTGGATGTGCGACAGCGAGAGGTACTCGTCCAGGCTGATGCGCTCCTTGGCCAGCGGATGGCCACGGCGCATGGCGCACACGTAGCGGTCCTCCATCAGCTTCACGTGGCGCACCTGCGGGTCGGTGTTCAGTGGCGCGTCGACGGCGAAGTCCAGGCGCCCGGCGGCCAGCTCCTTGGTGGTCTCGCGGCGCTTGGCGAGGAAGCTCTCCACCTGCACCTGGGGCGCCAGGCGGCGCAGGCGCTGGAACAGCAGCGGCAGGATCACCGCCTCGCTGAGGTCGGTCATGCTGATGCGGTAGGTCTTGTTCGCCTGCAGCGGGTTGAAGGTGCGGCTCTCCTGCACCGAGACCCGCAGCAACTGCAGCGCGTTGCGCACCGGGCCGATGATGTTCTGCGCCATCGGCGTGGGCACCATGCCCTGGGCGGTTCGGACGAACAGCGGGTCGTTGAAGGTCTCGCGCAGGCGGGCGAGGGCGTTGGACACGGCGGGCTGGGTGATGCCGACGATCTGCCCGGCACGGGTCAGGTTGGCCTCGGTGTAGATGGCGTCGAAGACGATGAACAGGTTCAGGTCCACCTTGTTGAGGTTCATGCCGCACGTGCTCCTTGGATTGTTCTTGTCGAGGGATGCACCATATCGCTTATGAATGTTCATGCATATCGATAATAGGCTGGGTAAATCTTAATCCCTGTTCTAGCATTCTTTCCAGACTCTCCAGGTCATTCCTCACCCTCCTCAGAAGGTACGCCGCATGGATTTCGCCTATTCGCCCAAGGTCCAGGAACTGCGTGAGCGCGTCACCGCGTTCATGGACACCTACGTCTATCCCGCCGAGCCGGTGTTCGAGAAGCAGGTCGCCGAAGGCGACCGCTGGCAGCCCACCGCGATCATGGAAGAGCTCAAGGCCAAGGCGAAGGCCGAAGGTCTGTGGAACCTGTTCCTGCCCGAGTCCGAATACGGTGCCGGCCTGACCAACATGGAATACGCGCCCCTGGCCGAGATCATGGGCCGCTCGCTGCTGGGCCCGGAGCCGTTCAACTGCTCCGCGCCGGACACCGGCAACATGGAAGTGCTGGTGCGCTACGGCAACGAAGCGCAGAAGAAGCAGTGGCTGGAGCCGCTGCTGCGTGGCGAGATCCGCTCCGCCTTCGCCATGACCGAGCCGGGCGTGGCTTCGTCCGATGCCACCAACATGGAAGCCCGCGCCGAGCGCCAGGGTGACGAGTGGGTCATCAACGGCCGCAAGTGGTGGACCTCCGGCGCCTGCGACCCGCGCTGCAAGGTGATGATCTTCATGGGCCTGAGCAACCCGGATGCGCCGCGCCACCAGCAGCACTCCATGATCCTCGTGCCCACCGATGCCCCCGGCGTGAAGATCCTCCGCCCGCTGCCGGTGTTCGGCTATGACGACGCCCCCCACGGCCACGCCGAGGTGCTGTTCGAGAACGTCCGCGTGCCTTACGAGAATGTGCTGCTGGGCGAAGGCCGTGGCTTCGAGATCGCCCAGGGCCGCCTCGGCCCAGGCCGTATCCACCACTGCATGCGCTCCATCGGCATGGCCGAACGCGCCCTGGAGCTGATGTGCAGGCGCGCCGTCAGCCGCACCGCCTTCGGCAAGCCCCTGGCCCGCCTGGGCGGCAACATCGACAAGATCGCCGACTCGCGGATGGAGATCGACATGGCCCGGCTGCTGACCCTGAAGGCGGCCTACATGATGGACACCGCCGGCAACAAGGTGGCCAAGAGTGAGATCGCCCAGATCAAGGTGGTGGCGCCCAACGTCGCCCTGCGGGTGATCGACCGCGCCATCCAGATCCATGGCGGCGCCGGCGTCTCCAACGACTTCCCGCTGGCCTACATGTACGCCATGCAGCGCACCCTGCGCCTGGCCGATGGCCCGGACGAAGTACACCGCGCCGCCATCGGCAAGTACGAGATCGGCAAGTACGTACCGCGCGAGATGATGCGCAGCAGCCACTGATCGCCCGCGCAGCAACAGCGAGGCCCGCACGGTTCACCGTGCGGGCCTCGTGCGTATCAGGGGCTGTGGGCTCCAGTCGCGCGCGGGCATCAGGTGGGCCGTGGCCGAAACCGCATCTGCTGCCTGATCAGTTGCGTGACAAACAGTGGGTCAATCCTGGTGGGGCTGGGAGGGTTCCGAGGGGCTGCTGGCGGCTGCGTGCTGTGCGCGCAGCCATTCCAGGCGCTGGTGCAGTTGGGCGGCGAAGGTGCGGGCGGCCAGTTCTTCGTGGAAGTTCACCGCCCGCGCACCCATGCGCACCTGCCAGATCACCCGACCCCGTTGTTCGAGTACATCGATCCGCACGTCCTTCATCGCTGCCCGCGCTCCTCCTGATGGACCGGCTGCGGCTTGCGTGTGCGGATCAGCGAGATCAGCACGCCACCGGCCAGGAGGCCACAGGTTACGCCAAGGGAAACCAGGGCGGGAATCTTGCCGATGAAGCTCTGCAGGAAAATCTTGCCGCCGATGAAGATCAGCACCAGGGCCAGGGCGTACCTGAGGTAGACGAAGCGGTGCATGAGCGCTGCCAGGGCGAAGTACAGCGAACGCAGGCCGAGGATGGCGAAGATGTTCGAGGTGTAGACGATGAACGGGTCCTGGGTGATGGCAAAGATCGCCGGGACGCTGTCCACCGCGAACACCAGGTCGGCCAGCTCGATCAGCACCAGGGTCAGGAACAGCGGCGTGGCATGCAGCAGGGTGCCCCCGCCGGCGGTGGGCAGCCGCACGAAGAAGCGCTTGCCGTGCAGGTCCTGGGTCAGGCGCAGGTGCCCCCGCAGGAAGCGCAGCACCGGGTTGTGCGACAGGTCGCGCTCGCCCTGGTCGCGGCTGAGCAGCATCTTCACGCCGGTGAACAGCAGAAAGCCGCCGAACAGGTAGAGCATCCAGTCGAAGCGCTGCACCAGCGCCGCGCCGACGCCGATCATCAGCGCCCGCAGCACGATCACCCCGAGAATCCCCCAGAACAGCACACGGTGCTGGTAGAGCCTGGGCACGGCGAAGAAACCGAAGATCATCGCCATGACGAACACGTTGTCCATCGACAGCGACTGCTCCACCAGGAAGCCGGTGTAGAACTCCAGCGCCGGCTGCGCCCCCAGCTCCCACCAGACCCAGCCGCCAAAGGCCAGCCCGGCGGTGAAGTAGCCGCTGTAGAGCAGCAGGCTTTCGCGCACGCCGATCTCGCGCTCATGGCGGTGCAGCACACCCAGGTCGAACGCCAGCAGCGCCACCACGACCAGCAGAAAGCTCAGCCACAGCCAGGTGGCGGTACCGAGGAAGTCGGTGAACAGGAATGCGTGAAGGGCCTCCATCGGTACTCCTTGTCCCGGGCAATCGACGCACAGCGCGTGATGCACTGTGCATGGATAACTATGGACCCGGGCAAGGGGCGGAGGTGCGGTAAAACAGCGCGTCAGTAGACCCAGACTTCGACGCGACGGTTGCGGATGCGGCCTTCGTCGCTGTCCGCTGCCACCGGCAGTTCGTCGCCGAGGCCGACGATGTCGCGGAAGCTTACGCCGGCCTTGGCCAGCTCGCGGCGAACCGCCATGGCACGCAGCTTGGAGAGCAGGGCTGCACGGCTCGGGTCCGGCTTGGCGTCGCCGAAGCCCACCAGCACCACCTGGTTGGCCAGCTTGCCGCTGTCCTTCAGGTAGGCCATCACCCGCTCCACGTCACGCAGTGCCTTGTTGTCGAGGTTGGCGCTGCCCTCCTGGAAGCGGAAGTTCACCGACAGCCGCTGCGCCTCGCCGGCCAGTTGGCGATAGGCTTTGGGCATGCCGATCTGGGGCGTCACCTTCACCGTTTGCACCGTCTGGGCGACGAACCCGGTCTGGGCGACGATGGCCTGGCCACGTGGGCCCTGGGCGAAGCGCACCAGCGCCTGGGCCCAGGCGTTCTTTTCGCCCGGCTTCACATAGAGGAACAGCCGGCGGGAGAGCGGGTAGTCCTCGGTGGCGATCAGGGTGGTGGACGGGCCCATGGCCTGTGAGTCGCCATCGGCAATCGCCAGGGTGTGCGCCTTGCCTACCGAGGCCAGCCCGACGAAGCCGATGCCCTGCGGGTCGGCAGCCACCGCCTCGGCCAGGCGATCGTTGGATTCGAAGCGGTTGGCACCGGCTGCCAGGGTCTTGCCGTGGCTGGCCAGCACCAGTTCCTTGAAGGTATCGAAGGTGCCGGATTTGTCGTCGCGGGCGTAGAGGTGGATCGCGCCGCCCTTGCCGCCAAGCTCTTCCCAGGTCTTCACCTCGCCGGCGAAGACACGCGCCAGTTGGGTGGTGTCCAGCTTTGCCAGCGGGTTGGACGGGTGCAGGATGATCGCCAGGCCGTCGATGGCGATGACGTTCTCGCTGTACTGGCTGCGCAGGTCGCCGAAGTGCTTCAGGTCCGCCGCTTCGGCATCCTTGATCGGGCGGGAGGAGGCGGCCAGGTCCGCGCTGCCGTCCTTGAGGGCAACGAAGCCGGTGCCCGAGCCGTGGGCGGCCACATTGATCCGCACCTCGCGCCCGTTCGGGGCACGGCCGATCAGTTGCACTTCATTCTCCTGGCTGCCGGCTTCCTGGCGGATGTTGCCCAGGCCTTCTTCCTCCATCAGGCCGCGTACCAGGGCCGGCCCCAGCTTGGCGCCAATGGTGTTGGAGCCCTGGATGCGCAGCGCCGGTGAGCGGTCGGCGGGGACGGGCAGGGCGGCGAACACCGACCAGGGCAGGGCGTAACAGACGAAGCCGAGCAGCAACAGACTGAGGGTACGGCTCCAGATTTCTCGTTCGGTGACGTCGCGCGTCATGCAGCGGTGCCTTCTGTTGGGCGGGAGGAGCCGCGAGATTAAGTCAGCGAGGTGACGGTGATATGACAGAGAGGCTCTGGCGTGGGCCTCTTCGAAGGCCTAGGACGTTTCGCCCGGCCCGCCCGTCTGGCGCCTACCCCGGGTGCAGGTTCCCCCGGCATACGGGCCCCGGGGGCGTCGGTATGGTGCGCGTTTCGTTCGCCCAGGCCCCCGCCGGGGCGAGCAGGTCGCCCCGCGTGGGCAATGAAGCTGCAAGGAGTGAGAGACATGCCAGGCTTTTTCGAGCTGAAGAAATACGGCAGTGGCGAATACCGTTTTCGCCTGAAGACACGGGAGGCCCAAGTGATGGTGGAGAGCGGGCGCTACCCCTGCCGGGACAGCGCCGAGAAAGCCATCGCGCTGTTCCGCACCCACTGCGTCAACAGTGATCGCTTCGAGCGTCGCATGGCCTCGGGCGGCAAGAACTACTTCCGCCTCAAGGGCGCCGGCGAGGTGATCCTCGAGAGCCACCTGTACGACTCCGAGCCGACCCGCGAAGAAGCCATCGAGGCCATCATGCGCGTGGGCGTCACCCCGCACGTCGAAGAAGCCTGACGCGCCGGGTGAAATGAAGAAGCCCGCGCATCCTTGAGGATGCGCGGGCTTTTTCATGCCCGGCGTTTGCCAGATCAGGCGTTGCGGGCGAGCAGGGCGCGGGCCACCCGCGAGCCGTTGTCCTTGCCCAGCACGGTGCAGATGCGTTGCCCGGCGGCGGCGAGCCGGTCGAGGTCGATGCCGGTCTCGATGCCCAGGCCGTTCATCAGGTAGAGCACATCCTCGGTGGCGACGTTGCCGGTGGCGCCCTTGGCGTAGGGGCAACCGCCGAGTCCGGCGACCGAGCTGTCGAACACGCTGATGCCTTCCAGCAGGCTGGCGTAGATGTTCGCCACGGCCTGGCCGTAGGTGTCGTGGAAGTGGCCGGCCAGTTGCTCCCGGGGGATGCGCGCCCCCACCACCTCGAACATCCGGCGGGTGCTGCCGGCGTTGCCGGTGCCGATGGTGTCGCCCAGGGAGACCTCGTAGCAGCCCATGGCATGCAGCTCGGCAGCCACCGCTGCCACCTGTTCGGCGGCCACCTCTCCCTCGTAGGGGCAGCCCAGCACGCAGGACACATAGCCACGCACGCTGACGCCCTGGGCGCGGGCGGCTTCCACCACCGGCACGAAGCGCGCCAGGCTCTCGGCGATGGAGCAGTTGATGTTCTTCTGCGAGAAGGCCTCGGACGCGGCAGCGAACACCGCCACCTCCTTCACCCCGGCCTCCAGGGCGGCTTCGAAGCCCTTCATGTTCGGTGCCAGGGCGGCGTAGGTGACGCCCGGCTTGCGCTGGATCTGCGCGAACACCTCGGCGGAACCGGCCATCTGCGGCACCCACTTGGGCGATACGAAGCTGCCCACCTCCACATAGCCGAGGCCGGCGGTGGTGAGGTCGTCCACCAGGCGCACCTTGTCGGCGACGCTGATGGGCTGCTTCTCGTTCTGCAGGCCGTCACGGGGGCCGACTTCGACCAGGCGGACCTTCTTGGGGATCGTCATTGCGTCATCTCTCTCATTCATCGGCGTTCGGTGCCCGATGGGTTTCGCTTCGCTCGCGGAACGCCGTCCGACCCATCCTGCGGGTTGTTTCTGCGCAGGGTGGACATCGCTTTTCATGTCCACCGGCGGTGCTGGGCCGGGCCAGGTTGGTGGATGTAAAGAGCGACATCCACCCTACGGGGCAGCGCTCTCTCAGGCCTCGTCCAGCTCCACCAGGGCGGTGCCTTCGCTCACCAGTTCGCCTTCGCTGCAGTACAGCGCCTTGACCACCCCGGCGTGGGGCGCGCGGATGCTGTGCTCCATCTTCATCGCCTCCAGCACCACCAGGGCGGTGCCGGCTTCCACGGCCTGGCCGGCTTCTACCAGCACGCGCACGATACTGCCGTTCATCGGCGCCGTCAGCCCGCCCTGGTGGCTGTGGCTGGCCTCGGCCTCGGCGATGGGATCGACGCGGGTGATGGTGTGCAGCGTGCCGTCCCACTCCAGGTAGAGGGTTTCACCCCGGCGGATGGCCAGCAGCGTGCGGCGCACGCCGTCCAGCTCCAGGGTCAGCCGCTCGCCTTCCAGGCGGATCGGGCTGTCGGCCCGGCCGCGCAGGCGCACGACCTGGCGCTCCTCGCCGCAGGCCAGGTGCAGGTCGGTCTCGCGGGGCAGGCCCGCGCGCCAGCCACTGTTGCCACTCCAGGGCGAATGCGGGTCGTCGCTGCGCACCCGGGCGGCATCGCCCTGGCGGAAGGCTTCGGCAGCCAGTTGCCAGACCTGCTCGGGCAGGGCGGCAGGGGCGGGAAGCAGGTGTGCCTGGTGGCGCTCGATGAAGCCGGTGTCCAGTTCGGCCGCGGCGAAGGCCGGGTGGCCCAGCACGCGGCGGAGGAAGGCCAGGTTGGTGCGGAAGCCGCCCACGGCGGTGTCCTCCAGCATGGCCAGCAGGCGCTGGCGCGCTTCCTCGCGGTTCTCGCCCCAGGCGATCAGCTTGGCCAGCATGGGGTCGTAGAAGGGCGATACGTCGTCACCCTCGGCCACGCCGCTGTCCACCCGGCGGCCCTCGCCGGGCGCGGGCTCGCGGTACAGGTCCAGGTGGCCGCTGGCGGGCAGGAAGCCGCCTTCCGGGTCTTCGGCGTACAGGCGCACTTCGATGGCATGACCCATCAGCGGCACCTGCGCCTGGGTGATGGGCAGGGTTTCGCCGCGGGCGACGCGGATCTGCCAGGCCACCAGGTCGAGGCCGGTGATGGCCTCGGTGACCGGGTGCTCCACCTGCAGGCGGGTGTTCATCTCCATGAAGAAGAAGTCACCGCGTGCATCCAGCAGGAATTCCACGGTGCCGGCACCCACGTAGCCGATGGCCTGGGCCGCGCGCACAGCGGCCTCGCCCATGGCGCGGCGCTGCTCGGCCGAGAGGCCGGGGGCGGGGGCTTCCTCCACCACCTTCTGGTGGCGGCGCTGGATGGAGCAGTCGCGTTCGTTGAGGTACAGGCAGTTGCCGTGGCGGTCGGCGAAGACCTGGATCTCCACATGGCGCGGCTTGAGCACGTACTTCTCCACCAGCATGCGGGCGTCGCCGAAGGCGGCCTGGGCCTCGCGCTGGGCAGAGGAGAGCGCCTCGGCCAGGTCGGCCTCGCGCTCCACCACCTTCATGCCCTTGCCGCCACCGCCGGCGGCGGCCTTCAGCAGCACCGGGTAGCCGATGCGCTCGGCGGCGGTGCGGAAGGTCTCCAGGGCCTGGTCCTCGCCGTGGTAGCCGGGCACCAGGGGCACGCCGGCTTCCTCCATCAGCGCCTTGGCGGCGGACTTGCTGCCCATGGCGTCGATGGCGCTGGCCGGCGGGCCGAGGAATACCAGCCCGGCGGCCTCGATGGCACGGGCGAAGCCGGCGTTCTCCGAGAGGAAGCCGTAGCCGGGGTGGATGGCCTGGGCGCCGCTGGCCTGGGCGGCGGCGATCAGCGCGTCCACCCGCAGATAGCTCTCCGCCGGCTTGGCGCCGCCGAGGTTGATGGCCATGTCCGCCTCGCGCACGTGGCGGGCGTTGCGGTCGATCTCGCTGTGGACGGCCACGGTGCGAATGCCCAGCGCCTTGGCGGTGCGCATCACCCGGCAGGCGATCTCGCCACGGTTGGCGATCAGCAAGGTGGTGATCATGGTCATTGCTCCTGCCAGGAGGGTTTGCGTTTCTCCAGGAAGGCATTGAGCCCTTCCTGGCCTTCGGCGCTCACGCGGATGCGGGCGATGGCGTTCTCGGTGTAGCGGCGCAGGTTGGGGCTGAGCACCCCGCTGCCCACTTCCCGCAGCAGGTCCTTGCTGGCGCGCATGGCCTGGGGGCTGTTGAGCAGCAGGTTGGCGGTCCAGCTCTCCACCGCCTGGTCCAGTTCCTCGGCCGGGTAGCACTCGGCCAGCAGGCCCAGCTCACGGGCCCGCTCGCCGTTGAAGCGCTCGGCGGTGAGGGCGTAGCGGCGCGCGGCACGCTCGCCGATGGCCTGGACCACGAAGGGGCTGATCACCGCCGGCGCCAGGCCGATGCGCACCTCCGAGAGGGAGAACTGCGCGTCGATGGCGCCGATGGCCATGTCGCAGCAGCTGATCAGGCCCAGGGCACCGCCGAAGGCCGCGCCCTGGACCACCGCCAGGGTCGGCACCTTGAGCTGGTAGAGGGCGTACATCAGCTCGGCCAGCTCGCGGGCGTCATCCAGGTTGGCGTTGTAGTCCAGGCGGGCGGACTCCTGCATCCAGGCCAGGTCCGCCCCGGCGGAGAAGTGCCGGCCCCGGCCGCGGAGGATGAGGAAGCGCACCTGGCCGTGCTCCTTGACGGCATCCAGGGCGAGGATCAGCTCGCGGATCATCCCGGCGTTGAAGGCGTTGTTCTTGTCCGGACGGTTCAGCCAGAGGGTGGCGACGCCATTGGCGGCGATGTCCAGTTGCAGGGTGTTGAAGTCGGTCATATGGGCTCCGGGAGAGGGCTACATGCGGAACACGCCGAAGCGGGTCGCTTCGATCGGCGCGTTGAGGCTGGCCGAGAGCGCCAGGCCGAGCACCTCGCGGGTCTGCGCCGGGTCGATGACGCCGTCGTCCCAGAGCCGCGCGCTGGAGTAATAGGCGTGGGCCTGGCGTTCGTACTGTTCGAGGATGGGCTGCTTGATGCGCGCCTCTTCCTCGGCGCTCAGGCTGTGGCCGGCGCGTTCGCTCTGCTCGCGCTTGACCTGGGTGAGCACGCCGGCGGCCTGCTCGGCGCCCATCACGCCGATCCGCGCGTTGGGCCACATCCACAGGAAACGCGGGTCGTAGGCCCGGCCGCACATGCCGTAGTTACCGGCGCCGAAGCTGCCGCCGATGATCACGGTGAACTTCGGCACCCGTGCGCAGGCCACGGCGGTAACCAGTTTGGCGCCGTGCTTGGCGATGCCGCCTTCCTCGTACTTCTTGCCCACCATGAAGCCGGTGATGTTCTGCAGGAACAGCAGCGGGATGCCGCGCTGGCAGGCCAGCTCGATGAAGTGCGCGCCTTTCTGCGCGGCCTCGGCGAAGAGGATGCCGTTGTTGGCGAGGATGGCGATGGGGTAGCCGTGAAGAAAGGCGAAGCCGCAGACCAGGGTGGTCCCGAACAGGGCCTTGAACTCGTCGAAGGCGGAGTCGTCCACCAGGCGGGCGATCACTTCGCGCACGTCGAAGGGTTGCTTGGCGTCCGCCGGAATCACCCCGTACAGCTCCTCGCTGGCGTAGCGCGGTGCGATGGGCGTGCGCAGGTTCAGCTCGCCGGCCTTGCGCCAGTTGAGGTTGGCGACACTGCGGCGGGCCAGGGCCAGGGCGTGCTCGTCGTTTTCGGCGTAGTGGTCGGCCACACCGGAGGTCTTGCAGTGCACGTCGGCGCCGCCCAGCTCCTCGGCGGTCACCACCTCGCCGGTGGCGGCCTTCACCAGCGGCGGGCCGGCGAGGAAGATGGTGGCCTGGTTGCGCACCATGATGGTCTCGTCGCTCATGGCCGGCACGTAGGCGCCGCCGGCGGTGCAGGAGCCCATCACCACGGCGATCTGCGGGATGCCCTGGGCGCTCATGGTGGCCTGGTTGAAGAAGATGCGGCCGAAGTGCTCGCGGTCGGGGAAGACCTCTTCCTGGCGCGGCAGGTTGGCGCCGCCGGAGTCCACCAGGTAGATGCAGGGCAGGCGGTTCTCCTGGGCGATGGCCTGGGCCCGCAGGTGCTTCTTCACCGTCAGCGGGTAGTAGGAGCCGCCCTTCACCGTGGCGTCGTTGGCCACGATCATGCATTCCACGCCTTCGACGCGGCCGATGCCAGCCACCACGCCGGCGGCGGGCACCTCTTCGCCGTAGACCTCATGGGCCGCCAGTTGGCCGATTTCGAGGAAGGGCGAGCCCGGGTCCAGCAGGCGGTTGATGCGTTCGCGCGGCAGCAGCTTGCCCCGCGAGGTGTGGCGTTCCTGGGCCTTGGCGCCGCCGCCTTCGTGGATGCGGCCGAGCAGGCGGTGCAGGTCGTCCACCTGGGCCTGCATGGTCTCGCGGTTGCGGGCGAATTCCGGGGTGCGGGTGTTGATCTGGGTGTGCAGGATGGCCATCTGGGGCGCTCCGAATCGTGCGTTTCACCCCTCCCGGAGGGGAGGGGCGTCGGTCGAGGGTCAGCGGGTTTCGTTGAACAGCTCGCGGCCGATCAGCATGCGGCGGATCTCGCTGGTGCCGGCGCCGATCTCGTAGAGCTTGGCGTCGCGCAGCAGGCGCCCGGTGGGGAACTCGTTGATGTAGCCGTTGCCGCCGAGGATCTGGATCGCCTCCAGGGCCATCTGGGTGGCGCGTTCGGCGGTGTAGAGGATCACCCCGGCGGCGTCCTTGCGGGTGGTCTCGCCACGGTCGCAGGCCTGGGCCACGGCATAGAGGTAGGCGCGGCTGGCGGCCAGTTGGGTGTACATGTCGGCCACCTTGCCCTGGATGAACTGGAACTCGCCGATGCTCTGGCCGAACTGCTTGCGGTCGTGGATGTAGGGCACCACCACGTCCAGGCAGGCCTGCATGATCCCCACCGGGCCGCCGGCCAGCACCACGCGCTCGTAGTCCAGGCCGCTCATCAGCACCTTGACGCCGCCGTTGACCGCGCCGAGGACGTTCTCCTCCGGCACTTCCACGTCATCGAAGAACAGCTCGCAGGTGTTGGAGCCGCGCATGCCGAGCTTGTCGAACTTGCTGCCACGGGAGAAACCCTTCCAGTCGCGCTCGACGATGAAGGCGGTGATGCCGTGCGCGCCCTTGTCCAGGTCGGTCTTGGCATAGATCACGTAGGTGTTGGCGTCGGGGCCGTTGGTGATCCAGGTCTTGCTGCCATTGAGGACGAAGCGGTCGCCCTTGCGGTCGGCGCGCAGCTTCATGGAAACCACGTCGGAGCCGGCGTTGGGCTCGCTCATGGCCAGGGCGCCGACGTGCTCGCCGCTGATCAGCCTGGGCAGGTACTTCTGCTTCTGCTCGTGGGTGCCGTTGCGCTTGATCTGGTTGACGCACAGGTTGGAGTGGGCGCCGTAGGAGAGGGCCACCGAGGCCGAGCCGCGGCTGATCTCCTCCATGGCGATGACGTGGGCCATGTAGCCCAGGCCGGCGCCGCCGTATTCCTCGCCGACGGTCACGCCCAGCAGGCCCATGTCGCCGAACTTCTTCCACAGGTCCATGGGGAAGGCGTTGTCGCGGTCGATCTCGGCGGCGCGGGGCGCCAGTTCGGCGGCGACGAAGGCTTGCACCTGTTCGCGCAGCATGTCGAGGGTGTCGCCGAGGGCGAAGTTCAGGCTCGAGTAGGTCATGGTTCCACCTGTGCTTGTGATTGTCGGTGAGTCGGGGAGGGGATCAGGCCTTGGCGGCCTGCTTGCGTTCGGTCTCGGCCAGGGCCGCCAGGCAGCGTTCCTCGGCCGTATCCAGTTCCAGCTGCATCTGCTGGATGTCCAGCAACTGCTGTTCGAGTTGCGCGCGGCGGGCGGCGATCTTCTCCATGAAGGTTTCCAGCTGCTTGCGGTTGCCGCTGCTGGGGTCGTAGAGGTCGATCAGCTCCTTGCACTCGGCCAGGGAAAAGCCGATGCGCTTGCCACGCAGGATGAGCTTCAGGGCCACCAGGTCCTTGGGGCTGTAGATGCGTTCCTGGCCCCGGCGCTCGGGGAAGAGCATCTCCTGCTCCTCGTAGAAGCGGATGGCGCGGGTGGTCACATCCAGTTCGCGGGCCAGGTCGGAAATGCTGTAGGTCTTGGACATGGGGGAGGGGGCTCGGCTTGTTTACCTTTACGTTAACGTAAACCTGGGTAAACTCGCTGTCAACTCGGCGCCAGGCAGCGGCAAATAGCCCCTGTGGCCCGATACTTGCTGGCTTCCAGCCTGCGGAACCGGCGCTCTTTACGGCACCGGCCGGGGGGTGTAGACAGTCAGGGCGTGCAGTCCGCCACGGCCAGGCCGGGCGGTTGCTGGAGCGAGAGATGGCGCAGGACATTCGAATAAAAATGGCGACCGATCCACTTCACCAGTCGTACCAGGCGCGGCTGAAGCTGCTCAACGAAGGCGAACTGCCCCGCGGCGTGCTCCGCGAGGAGATCGATGCCTCATGGCGGCGCAGCCTCGGCCACGGGCTCAACTGCCTCGAAGGCGAGCAGCCCGAACTCCGTCACCACGACCTCGGCCTGCTGCTGGAAGGCAACCGCCTGCTGATCGATGCCGCCACTCCCGAGCTGGAGTACCTGGTCAGCCAGCAGGGCAAGGGTGGGTTGATCATCCTCGGCGACGCACAGGCCAACCTGCTGGCCATCGAAGGCCAGACCGACTTCCTCAAGGGCTCCGGCCTGCGTGACCTGCGCCCCGGCAGCTGCTGGAGCGAATCGAGCCGTGGCACCAACGCCATCGGCACGGCGGTGGTGGAAGGCCGGCCGACCCTGATCAACTGCGGCGAACACTACCTCGACCGGCTCAGCCCGTTCTCCTGCACCTCGGTGCCGCTGCGCGATCCCCAGGGGCAGGTGGTGGGCGTGCTGGACCTGACCCGGCAAGGCGTCATGGCCCAGCCCGAGGACAACCTCGCCACCCTGATGCTGGCCGCCGGCAACATCGAGAGCCGCCTGTTCGCCCTGACCTACGGCGATCACCTAGTGGTGGCCTTCCACAACCGTCCGCAGTACCTGGGCAGCGCCTGGCACGGGCTGCTGGCCCTGAGCCTGGAGGGCGAGGTGGTCGCCGCCAACGAGCGGGCCTGCGAACTGCTGCGGGTCGGGCGGGATGCCCTGGTGGGCCGCCGTGGCAGCGACCTGATCGGCGAGCGCGCCGCTCCGTTCATTGCCCGCCTGCTCAAGGGCGGCGTCAGCAGCGTGCAGACCGCCCAGGGCGAGTTCTTCTTCCGCGCGCTCCAGGTGCCCCGCCACAGCCCCCTCGGCCACACGGCCCCGGCGGCGGCCAAGGCGCCCAGCCATGCAACATCCCAGGCCCTGGAGGCCCTGGCCGGCCACGACGGCCGCTTCGCCCGCGCCTTGCGCATGGCCCGCCAGGCCCTGGCCAGCGACCTGCCCGTGCTGCTGCTGGGGGAAACCGGCACCGGCAAGGAGGTGGTGGCCCGCGCCTTGCACCAGGCCAGCCCGCGTGCCGAGAAACCCTTCGTGGCGGTGAACTGCGCGGCCATCCCCGAGGGCCTGATCGAGTCCGAGCTGTTCGGTTATCGCGAAGGCGCCTTCACCGGTTCCCGCCGTGGCGGCATGGTCGGTCGGTTGATGCAGGCCCACGGCGGCACGCTGTTCCTCGACGAGATCGGCGACATGCCCCTCGCGCTCCAGGCCCGCCTGCTGCGGGTGCTGCAGGAGCGTCGGGTGGCCCCCCTCGGCGCCGCCGAGGAGCAGGCCATCGACGTGGCGGTGATCTGCGCCACCCACCGCGACCTGCGCCGGCTGGTGCAGGAGCAGCACTTCCGCGAAGACCTCTACTACCGTATCAACGGCGTCAGCCTGCGCCTGCCGGCCCTGCGCGAGCGGGACGACCTGGCCGGCATGATCGCCAGCGTGCTGGCCCGCTTCGGTGCCAGCGACGTCAGCCTGGACAAGGACCTCACCGAGCTGTTCAGCGGCTACGACTGGCCGGGCAACATCCGCCAGCTGGAGATGGTCCTGCGCGCGGCCCTGGCCATGCGCGAACCGGGGGAGACCGTGCTGGGGCTGGACCACCTCACCGACAGCCTGCTGGACGACCTCACCGCCACCACCCGCCAGCCCGGCAGCATCCGCGAGAACGAACTGGAGCTGATCCGCGCCGCCCTGGAGCGGCACCAGGGCAATGTCTCCGCCGCCGCCGATGCCCTGGGCATCAGCCGCGCCACCCTGTACCGCAAGCTCAAGCAGCTCAGGGGGTGACGCCCTTGAAGGCGCTGTGGGAGCGAATTCATTCGCGATGCCGTGTGCCTGGGCAGACCCGGGCTGAAGCCCGGGCTACGGCTGCACCTACAACATTCCCGTATGCCCGGGTGACGGCATGACCCGCCTCCTGCTCAAGCTCGTCGACGCCCACGACCCCGAGCTGCTGCGCCGCGCCCTGGCCTGGCTCTACGGCTTCGTGCGCCCGCAGCTGCGCGCCATCGCCGTGTTGCTGGGGTTGTCCCTCGGGGCATCGCTGCTGGTGCTGGCCCAGCCCTGGCTGACCAAGACGCTGATCGACGAGGGCCTGCTGGCCAAGGACTTCGGCCTGCTGGTGCAGGTGGCGGTGGCGATGATCGCCGTCGGCCTGGTCGGCACTGTGCTGTCGGGCATCAACCGCTACCTGCACACCCGGCTCTCCGGGCGCATCCTCTTCGCCCTGCGCGATGACCTCTACCGCCACCTGCAGCAGCTCTCGCCGGCCTTCTATGGGCGCAAGCGCATCGGCGACATCCTGTCGCGCCTGGATGGCGACGTGGCGGAAATCCAGCGTTTCGCCGTGGATTCGCTGTTCTCTGCCGTCTCCAGCCTTATCGGGCTGATCGGCGCGGTGAGCCTGATGCTGCTGCTGTCCTGGCAGCTGTCCCTGCTGCTGGCGCTGCTGATCCCCGTGGAAGTGCTCTGGCTACGCTGGATGCGCCGCAAGGTCGAGCGCGAGGTGCGCGGCCTGCGGGAACGCTCAGCGGATGTGTCGTCCTTCCTGGTGGAAACCCTGCCGGCGATGAAGTTCATCCAGGCCGCTGGCCAGCAGGCCCGCGAAGCCCGCCGCCTGGAGGGCCTGGGGCAGGGCTACATGCGCCAGCTGCTGCGGGTGCAGGTCACCGAGTTCTTCACCCACGCGGTGCCGGGCACGCTCACCTCGCTGTCCCGCGCCTGCGCCTTCCTCATCGGCGGCTACTGGGTCATCCAGGGCACCTGGCAACTGGGCGCGCTGATCGCCTTTTCCACCTACCTCGGCATGGCCGTGGGGCCGGTGCAGAGCCTGCTCGGCCTCTACGTCGCGCTGCAGCGCATGACGGTCAGCCTCGGGCGGGTCATGGAGCTGCAGCAGGAGCCGGTGCCGGTGCGCCCACCCGTCACGCCCGTGCCCCTGCCGGACGGCCCCGGCACCCTGCGCCTGGAGGGCGTGCACTTCGCCCACGAACAGCGTGCCGGCGCCGTGCTGGAAGGTGTGGACGCGGAGATTCCCGCCGGGCTCAAGGTGGCCGTCAGCGGCGCCTCGGGCGTCGGCAAGTCCACCCTGATCGACCTGCTGCAGCGCTTCTACGACCCTGACCAGGGGCGCATCCTGCTGGATGGGGTCGACCTGCGTGAGCTGGACCTGCTGGCCCTGCGCCGGCGCATCGCCGTGGTCAGCCAGGACATCGTCCTGTTCCGCGGCACCCTGGCGGAGAACCTCGCCTACAGCGCCCCCGACGCCAGCCGCGAGGCCCTGGAACGGGTGGTGCGCCTGGCCCGGCTGGACGGCCTGGTGGCCTCCCTGCCGCTGGGGTTGGACAACCCCCTGGGCGAGCGTGGCCAGCAGCTTTCCGGCGGGCAGAAACAGCGCATCGCCATCGCCCGCGCGCTGCTGCAGGCCCCGCTGATCCTGGTGTTGGACGAAGCCACCTCGGCAGTGGACGAAGCCACCGAGCGCGAGGTGATCGCCGCCATCGACCAGTTGTTCGCCGGGCGCACGCGCATCCTCATCAGCCACCGGCCGTCCACCCTCGCCGAGGCGGACCTGCACCTGCGCCTGGAGCAGGGGCGCCTGCGTCCGCTGGCAGCCGAGGTCGCCCTCGATGGCCGCTGACGTGCGCATCGGCCTGATCGACAGCGGCTTCGCTCCGGCGCAGGCCGATGGCGTCAAAGCGTCCCGGCGCTTCTGGCTGGAGTACGGCGAACTGCGCGAAGGCGACGTCCAGCCCGACAGCCTCGGCCACGGCCAGGTGGTGCTCGACACCTTCCGCCGCCAGGCCGGCCCGGTGGACGTCTGCATGGCCCAGGTATTCGGCGAGCGGGGTCAGACCAGCCCGCTGCAGATCGCCGCCGCCCTCTGCTGGCTGCTGGAGCAGGAGGTGAGCCTGGTGAGCATGAGCCTGGGCCTGCGCACGGACCGGCCGGTACTGCGTGACGCCTGCGCCCGGCTCCAGGCCGCCGGCGTGCTGCTCTGTGCTTCCAGCCCGGCCCAGGGCGAGCCGGTGTACCCAGCCAGCTACCCGGGCGTCATCCGCATTACCGGCGATGCCCGATGCGCGCCGGGGCAGTGGTCCTGGCTCGGCACCCGCCAGGCCGATTTCGGTGCCCATGTGGCAGCCCACAACGGCGTCGCCGGTGCCAGCGTCGCCTGCGGGGCCTTGGCCGGCACCCTGGCCGCGCACCTGGCGCGCCAGCCGGGCATCAGCCGGGACGCCCTGCTGCAGGCGCTGCGCCAGGGCGCCGCCTACCACGGGCCGGAGCGGCGCGGCCATGACTGAAATCCTCATCCTCGGCGCCGGTCCGGCCGGTGCCGCCGTCGCCCTGGGCCTCACGCGCCTGGGCTACTCGGTGCGGGTGGTCAGCGAATGGCGCCGTTTCGCGGCAGTGGAAGGCGTCTCCCAGCGGGTGCTGGAGGGGCTGCGTCAGGCCGGGTTGCACCGGGCGCTGGCCACTGCAGCGGCACCCTCGCCGCGTCGGGTGCAGTGGAACGGCGAGGGGCAATCCATCAACCAGGAATGCCTGCTGGATCGCCCGGTCTTCGACGCCGCCCTGCGTGACGACCTGCAGGCTGCCGGTATCGAGGTGCTGGAAGCGCGGGTGCTCAAGGTGGAACACAGCCCCGACGGCCACGCCGTGCACCTTGAAGGCGGCGAGGTGCTGCGGGCCGACTTTCTGGTGGAAGCACGCGGACGCTCCGCGCCCCTGGCCGGCGGACGGCTGCGCGGGCCGGAGACCCTCAGCCTGCTCAACCAGTGGCATGACGCCCCCGGCCTGGCTGGCTCGGCGGTGGAAAGCCTGGCCGACGGCTGGGCCTGGATGGCGCGGTTGGCCGACGGCCGCTGCTACTGGCAGATCACCCTCGATGCCGCCGCCAGCGACCTGCCGCCCCGGGACCGGCTGCCGACCTGGTGCGCCGAACGTCGTCGGCAGTCCGCTCGGGTGCGCGAGCTGTTCGGCGAGGCTGCCCTGCAGCCCGCCAGCCTGCATGCCCGCAGCAGCACCGCGATCCTCTTCCACGAGGCCAGCGGCCCGGACTGGCTGCGGGTCGGGGATGCTGCGATGGCGGTGGACCCGCTGTCCGGCAACGGCATCTTCCAGTCCCTGTCCTCCGCGCTGCAGGCCCCGGCGGTGATCAACACCCTGTTGCGCCACCCGGAGCGCGCCGCCCTGGCCCGAGCCTTCCACCAGCGCCGGGTCGAGCACCTGTTCCAGCGTTTCGCCCGCACCGGCCGTGACTTCTATGCCCTGGAGCAGCGCTGGCCGGAGCAGCCGTTCTGGCGTGATCGCCGCACCTGGCCCGATGCCGCGCCGCTGCATGCCGAGGCGGACATCCGCCAGGTGCGGGTGGAGTCGGCACCGGTGATCCAGGGCGAACTGATCGAGGCGCGGGAGGTGGTCATCACCGCCGACCAGCCCCTGGGTGTCTGGCACCTGGACGGCACCGAGCTGGCGCCCATCGTTCGTGCCCTGCAGGCCGGTCGGCTGGACGCAGCCCTGGCCGCGCTGGCGCCCGAGCCGCAGCGCAAGGTGCAGGGGTGGCTGCTGGCGCAGGGCTACCGGCCCTGACAAGGGGCCAGCATTGTTCCGCCGGGTGCGGTGATTAGAATGTGCGGCTCGCATTCATCGCACACGAAGGAACCGCCATGCACCTCGACCTGATCCAGACCCTCAGCCTTGCCGGCAAGGCCGCCGTTCCCAACGACGACCGCGTCGGCTGTGCCGGGCGGCATGCCTGGATCATCGACGGTGCCACCGACCTGGGTGAACCGGGCCTGATGGGGCAGCGGGGTGGTGCGGCCTGGCTGGCCGATGCGGCCCATCGCGGCTTCATGGCCGCCTCGGGTCCCCTGGCCTCGCTGGGCGAGCAGGTGTTCCAGGCCGTCGCTGCCGACTACCGGCGTGATCGCCAGCGCGAGCCCGTCTCTGCCTGGGAACTGCCCCGTGCCTCCCTTGCCGCCATCGCCCTGGAAGGCGACCGGCTGGCCTGCGGCTTTCTCGGTGACTGCACCGTGATCCACCGCAGCGCCCTGGGTGTGGCCTTCCTCACGCCGCAGCCGGATCGCCGGCAGGAGCAGGCCGAAGCCGAGGCCCTGGGCCCCGGCATTGGCGCCGACAACGTCCGCAGCGCCCGTGTCCTGGCTGACCGCCGTGCCGCCCGCGAGCGGCCCAAGGCGGTGCTGAGCGTCGACGCCGAGCAGGCGAGTGCCGCCCTGCAATACGCCCAGGCGCCCCTGGCCGCCGGCGACGACCTGTTGCTGATGAGCGACGGCTTCGCCGCATTGATCGACACCTACCACCACTACGACGCCGCGACCCTGATGGCCCGGGTACTGGAAAGCGGCCTGCTGCCGCTGGCCGAGGAGCTGCGCCGCATCGAGCGCGAGGACGCCGCCTGCCTGCGCTACCCGCGCTTCAAGGCCAGCGACGATGCCTCGGTGATCTGGTTGCGGGTGGGGTAGTACCAGGAGGCTTTTGTAAGCGGGTGAAATCCGGGATGTTCCTGCGTTCGGGGCGTCGACTTGCACCCGACCTACGTGGAGTGGCGATACCGGATATGAAAGGGAGAGAAACACCCATGGAGCATTTTTCCTGCCGTGCCCAATTGCATGGGCAGAACCACTTGTTCATCTGGTATTGCGACCAAACCGATGGCGTCGTGAAGAATGATGCCGGCAAGGTGATCACCTTTGCGTCGGAGCACGATGCCGAGCGCTATCTGGATCAACTGGGGTTGCAGTTGCGGGGTCAGGACGCAGTTCCCAATTACGATTTCAATGCAGTCGCACGTTGGTGTGCATCGCCAGACGGCGAAGCGATCAATTGCTCGGACTTTCTGAATATCTGGAACATGCTCGGCGATCTCATCGGCCAGTCGGTTGGTCCCTCTGCTTTCAAAGAGGCCGACCGGCGCCTGGCTCACATCTATGACAGGCTGTTCTGGGGTAACAACCTGCCTTCCATCACCCCCGAGGGTGAACACTTCATGCCCGCCTGGTCGGATGAGGATGTCCAAGAAATAGCGCGCCTGTTTACAGCGGGTGTTGCTGAGATCTCGGCACTATTTGAGGTCGAGCCCTATCGATTCGAGTCCGAAGGCGAGCGCTGACACAGGCATTACCCGCGCCGCACCACCGGCACCCACACTTCCACGAACCCCGTCCCCTGCATCGGCTCGAAATCGGCACTGTATTGCTCGAATTCCGGGGCGTCGGCGAAGGCGTACCCGGACGCCGGCAGCCATTTGTTGAAGATGGTGAGGAAGGTCTGGTGGATGGTGGAGATGTGGCCCAGGTGGCGGAACACGGCGTAGTCCTGCCGGCGCACCTTGAAGTGGCGGAAGGTGGGCGGAAGCCCGTCGATGCGGGGCACTTCGACGCCGGCGATGTATTCGAAGCTGCCGTCCTCGCCCGGGTTGCAGCACAGGCCGTAGGTGACGTCGCTGGACTGGCCGGGAATCCGCCCCATATAGGGGGAGAAGGCCTGCCACAGGCCGACGATGCCCTCGTTGCGGTCGAAGGTGAAGCGTTCGCCCAGGCCGGCGATGAGGAAGTCAGGGCGGGTTTCAAAGCGGGGTTCGGACAGCTCCACGAAGTTCATGGCTTTCATGCGCAAGGGCTCCACCAGGTGCAGGTTGCCGTGCCCCTGTTCGCGCACCTGCCGGGGCGTGACCCCGAACAGGTCGCTGAAGGCACGGGTGAAGGCTTCATGGGAGCCATAGCCGGCATCCAGCGCCACCTGCAGGATGTCCCGCGTGCCGTTGCCCAGGGCATGGGCCGCCCGGGTCAGGCGGCGGGCGCGGATGTAGCGCATCACCGACCAGCCGGTGGCGAGGGAAAACAGACGCGACAGGGCGAATGGCGACAGCCCGACGTGGGCCGCGACGGACCCGAGGTCCAGGTTGGCATCCTGTTCGGATTCGATGAACCACAGGACCTGTTCGATGCTCGGCATAGGGCACTCCTTGAAGACGGCACCGACCTTAGCAAGGGTGCGTCGAGGCGATTTGATCGTTCTTGCGCGGTTGGCGCCGCTCGCCTTCAGCGCGCGTAATAGAACGCCTGGCTGAAACCGAACACCAGCCCTTGCGCTTCGCACCACTCCGGGAAGGAGGCCGACGTGTCGGCTGAGCGGTAGCGGGCCCAGGCGTCCAGCAGGGCGCGGCAGTGGCGTTGCTCCTCTTCCAGCCATTTCGGCGTCTGCTCGGGGGCGAGCCGGGCGATCAGCTCGCCGGCCCGGGCGAGGGCGGTTTCGGCATGGGCTTCGTCACCGATGAAGAACGACTCGCCGAGGTGGTGGGTCTGGTAGTCCACCTGGCCCAGGTAGGCGACCGCCAGCCGGTAGAGGGCGATGGCGTCGTTGGGGTCCTGTTCCAGCGCCTGGTGGAAGTAGGCGGTGTCTTCCTTGATCACCGCGGCCCAGCGGTAGGGCACGGGTGAGGGCGGCGCCTCCTGGCACCAGGCTTCCAGTATCTGACCGAGGTACACCCGCAGCGGCTGCGCCAGGAACTGGTGGGCGGCAGGCGTGTGGTAGTGCAGCGCCGCCAGCTCGCAGGCGCGCTCGCGTTGCACATCCAGGGGCGCGTGGCGGCAGGCGGCGATGAAGCCGGCCAGGGCCTGCAGGGCCGGCTTCTTCAACCCGCGCTCGCGCAACTGGCAGTACGCGGCGAAGCCTTCGTAGCCGGGCGTGTCGGCGTAGGCTTCGGCGATGGCCGTGAGGCTCTGGAAGTTGTCCTGGTTCCAGTAGTGCATGGGTTGTTCTTCGGCTGAGCTTGGCGTGTCTTGTCCGTGTGTCTACACGACGCTGGCACGGGTGAGCAGGCTGCGGTGTCCGATGCCGGCTGACTGCAGGCGTTGCAGCAGGTCCTGGCGCGCGGCCTGGCCGCCGGAGCGGATGTAGTCCAGCTCGGCGGCGGTGATGAGCACCACCGGCACCAGGGTGACCGGCGACAACGGCATGTCCTCCAGGCGGGCGGCGAAGTCTGGCGCGGGGCCGCCCAGCAGGATGCCGACGCAGTCGTCTTCGGTGATGAAGGCCGGGGGCACCTGGCTGCCCACGCAGTTGGACTGGCTCACGCCGGGCAGCTCCAGGGAGAGGGCGCCGTAGCGCTCGAGCTGGGTCGTGATGCCACCTGCGTCCGCAACGGTATCGGCCACGCTCTTGAGCACCTCATAGGCCCAGCTGTTGCGCAGCGGGTCCACGTCGCCAGGGGCACCTTGTGCGTGCTCGGGAATATCCGGGGTGTCGATGAACAGTTCCAGTTCGAAGCCGTTGACCGGCTCGTCACCGTCGTCGAACGGGTAGCAGAGGCCGTCGGTGGCCAGGATGATACTGCCGTCACGGCGGACGACCCGGTAGGACTGGCGGGTGGAGGGCCAGTACGGCCCGCCGGTGAAGCTGGGGCTGATGAGGAAGGTCAGCACATCGCGCTCGACGGCACCGATGCCTTGCCAGTGCCGATCCAGGCGCTCGCCACTGGCCTCCAGTGCGACTTGCCGGGTCTGCTCGGCCGGTGTCATGCCTTCCTGGTCTGAATCAGAGGGTGTATCGGGGGTGCCTGCTTGCGATGAGCCGAGCATCTTCTTGAAGAACTCCATGGGCATTCCTTGCGTGGGGTGGGGTGTACCAGGCGTGCATTCTGACGGGCCCTTGAGCTTGGCGAAACCATGGAGGCGATGTTTCATGACCGGCCACTCAGGGCCGGATGCCAGAAGCAGAAGGAGCTGGAAGGCCAAGGTGCTTTTCCTGGGCGGCGGCTTCCGGTAAAACGCCGCTCTCGCGTAATGACTCGCAAGGACGTGACACATGTACAAGCTGGAGCATCAGGTTGACGGCAATTGGGCGCAGTTCTCTCATCCCGCCCGGTTCTCGCGTCCCGCTGTCGACGCCCACCCACGGCTGGTGATCGGCGTGCCAGGCTCGGATCCGGAAGTGATCCTCCGGCTCGTCCGGTGTCTCGAAGCGCCGCTGATCCTGCTTTACGTACTGCACACGCCCCGTGGGGAGGCGGAGCCAGCTCGCTATCAGAGCCCCGAGCTTTCCTTGCCTGAGGTCGAGTCGTTCATCCGCGAATTCGGCATGTTCCTGAGCCAGGACAGCCGGTTCGACCTCTGGGTCCATTCGCCGGCCCAGCAGGCCACGCTGGTCTGGGATCGTCACGACCTGATCCATGCCTATGGGCCTCTTGCCGAGTACGCCGCAGCGCTCAATGGGCTGGGGTTCTGTGAGGGGGATGTGCGGACTCCCATCCCTCATGCCCACCACTACCACCCCGAGCACGATGAGGCGGCGCGGGGTGTCATGGCGTGGTGCAATTGGTGGGCGTCGCCCTTGCGACCGGAAGACGAGCAATAGACTTGACGGCGCCCATTCCTGGGGCGGTGGTGGATTTCAAATGGATGGCAACCGATGAGCAGTCCCATGGAAGGTGCCAAGGCGGCACGCAAGGCGCTCCAACAGATTCAAAAGTGCCTGAATGCGCCGGACGTCGTACCGGAGCAGTGCTACCGGATGAACAGCGCGACCTATCCGCTGGTTTGCTGCATCAACCAGTTGACCGGGCTTTTCCTGAGCGGCAATTACCCGGTCATTCCGATCTTCCTTGACCGCGCCTATCGCGCCCTGACAGGAGTCCCTCACGCACGGGTGAGCGAGCCCTACCGTGCGCTCGCACTCGATTACCTGGGCCAGATGGCGCGGTTCGTTGTGCAGTACGGCGGCCTCTCAGAGGACGAGCGCTACCTGAAAGACTGCATCCCTGCCGCGCTGCTCCTGCCCGGCTCCAACCCGGCCACTGCTGCCCAGCGCTAGCCCTCAACCGCATTCAGCCGCCGCGACCTGCTTCTCAGGCGCGGTGGCGGCTTTGCCCTAGGATGCCGGGTCTTGGGCCGTGCCGATCCGGCCCCATCCCGGGACCGCCAGAGGCCGCCATGAACCCCTTGAGTGCAATCGATTACGCCCGTATCCAGGCGCTGCTGGAGACCGACTACGTGCAGGAGCACTACCTGCGCTACGAGGCCGGTGGCGACAGCTATGACTGGCTGGAGCTGGAGGACGGGGAGGGCGATGGCGTCGAGCTGTACGTCGAGTTCCTCCCGGACCGTTTCCGCATCGCGGTGGTCAACGAGTCGGGACCCGGGCCGGACAACGGTTTCGAGGACCACCGGCATTTCATCTTCAAACTGGTGGATGCCGAGGCGCAGCGTCACGAATTGCTCTTCCAGCCCGTGGAGGTGCACAGCGAGGGGGCGGACTGCCTGGACACCTTCCCGCTCGCCGAACAGGCGCCGGCCGTCCAGGCCAGCGCGGTGCGTTACCTGGGGATGCTGGAGGACCATATCCGTGCGGCGGACCAGCGCCTGGCCGAGCTGAAGGCCGATCTGCCGCCGGACATCATCCTCAATGTGCTGGGCACCTTCGAGTGCTTCGACGCGCTGCGCGAGACCTTCGAGTCGATGACGGCCTCCATGGGGCTGGAGACCTTCCGCCTGGACGAGGCCTTCAGCGAGCTGGAACACGACGACCGCATGCCGCGCTCCTACCGCATCTGTGCCGACCGCACGGAGCCGTCCATGACCGAGGAGGACGAGGCGGCCATCGAGGCGCATACCGCCACCGCCTATTTCGTGATGCCGCGCATTCACCACGAGCGTACCCGCATCGTTGCGGCGATGGCGGCGGCGCGGGCCCTGGGGCGCCTGATCGAGCAGGGGCTGGTCACGGCGGCCAAGGTCGAGACGGCAGGGCTGGCCCATGGCCTGGCGCGCTGGAAGGAGCTGATCGACGCGCTGGAGGCGTCGGTGGACGCCCGTGATCAGCGGCGCATGCTGCTGACGCTGTATCGCCTGTTCGTGCGCAAGCCCATCGGCCACGAGAACCTGCTCTACACCTGCGGCATGCAGCACCTGGGCCTGCCGGACTTCGTGATCCGCTTCGCCGAGGACGAAGAGGTCGACCTGGAGGCCCAGGAGGCGGCGGTGGCGCGCTTCGAGCAGGCCTTCCTGGCCGCGTTCGGGGTCGAGCCCGCCGCCGAGCCATCGAGCCCGTACCTGGCGCGGCCGGACTTCGGCTACGAACTGGGCGATATCCGCCACAACCCCTTCGGCTACACCTGCATCGGCCAGGCTGCCGAGGGCTGACGGCGGGCAGGGCGGTGGCCAGTTGAACGCCGGCTGACACCGCCCCTGATGGTTGTTCCGACGCGGCCGGTGCTGTTTATACTGCGCGCCGACACAGCACCGCCGCCTCGCTTCGGTGGGCTGGGGCGGGCTCTGGCCCGACCACGTCGTTCCCTTCTCCCGAAGCATGGATACCCAGCATGGAAATGGATTGGAGCAAGGCCCTGCAGGAGAGCCTGAGCTGGCTCGCTGTCGCGTCCCTGGTCACCATCGTTGCCTTTGCCGCCGCCGCTGCGCTGGCGGTTCGATTCACCCGTTGGGGCAGCCAGTTCTGGCAGGTCGCCGGCCCCTACCTCAGCCCCAAGCGCAGTTGGAAGCCGCTGCTGGTTTTCACTCTGCTGTTGGTGATGGCGCTGTTCTCGGTGCGCATGAACGTGCTGTTCTCGTTCTGGTACAACGGCTTCTACAGCGCGCTGCAGGGGCTGGATCAGAAAGCGTTCTGGTACTTCCTCGGCCTCTTTGCGGTGCTGGCGACCATCCATGTGCTGCGCGCGCTGTTCAACTACTACCTCACCCAGGCATTCAACATCCGTTGGCGGGTCTGGCTCACCGAGCGCCTGACCGGTGACTGGATGAGCGGCGATGCGTACTACCGGGGGCAGTTCCTCGACGAGCCGGTGGACAACCCCGACCAGCGCATCGAGCTGGACGTCAACGCCTTCGTCACCGGCTCGGTGTCCCTGGCCCTGGGCGCGGTGAGTGCCCTGGTGTCGCTGGTGGCCTTCACCGGCATCCTCTGGGGGCTGTCGGCGCCGCTGACGGTGGGCGGGGTGGAGATCCCCCGGGCCATGGTCTTCGCGGTGTACATCTACGTGATCATCGCCACCTGGATCGCCTTCCGCCTCGGTCAGCCGTTGATCCGCCTGAACTTCCTCAACGAAAAGCTCACGGCAAACTTCCGTTACGCACTAGTTCGCCTGCGCGAATACGCCGAGAACGTGGCCTTCTACCAAGGCACCGCCATCGAGCGCGGCACGCTGCTGGGGCGCTTCGGTGCGCTGATCGGCAACGTCTGGGCGCTGGTCTACAGGACGCTGAAGTTCGATGGTTTCAACCTGGCGGTCAGCCAGGTGGCGGTGATCTTCCCGTTCATTCTCCAGGCGCCGCGCTTCTTCAGCGGGGCGATCAAGCTGGGTGATGTGATGCAGACCTCCCAGGCCTTCGGCCAGGTGCAGGACTCACTGTCGTTCTTCCGCACCTCCTACGACACCTTCGCCCAGTACCGCGCGACCCTGGACCGTCTCACCGGCTTCCTAGACGCCAACCAGCAGGCCCGTGAGCTGCCCAAGGTGGACACCCATGAGGCTGCTGATGGCCTGCGCATCGAAAGTCTGGACGTGCTGCGCCCCGACGGCCACCGCCTGCTGGCTGACCTGGGGCTGGAGCTGGTGCCGGGCCAGGCACTGCTGATCAAGGGACCTTCGGGCAGCGGCAAGACCACCCTGCTGCGGGCGCTGGCAGGGCTCTGGCCCTATGCAGAAGGCACCGTGTACCGCCCCGGCGGGCACCAGGCGCTGTTCCTCTCCCAGCGCCCGTACCTGCCCCTGGGTGACCTGCGCACCGCCATCGCCTACCCCAACACCGCCGTGGCCGAGGATGACGAGCGCCTGAAACAGGCGCTGCGCCAGGTCAACCTCGCGCACCTGACCGAGCGCCTGGAACTGAGCCAGGACTGGACGCGCATCCTCTCCATTGGCGAGCAGCAGCGCCTGGCCTTCGCCCGGGTCCTGTTCAACCAGCCCCGGGTGGTGTTCCTCGACGAGTCCACCTCGGCCATGGACGAAGGTCTGGAGCACGCCCTCTACTCGCTGCTGCGCGAGCAGTTGGGCAAGACGCTGCTGGTCAGCGTCGGCCACCGCGCCACCCTGGCGCAGTTCCACACTCACCGCCTGGATGTGGACGGGCAGGGCGGTTGGAGCCTGCACGAGCAGGCCGGCGACAACGCCTGACCCGCAGCCCGGGAGCCTGTGGGCTCCCGGGCCTTCCCACAACTGCTGCGCAGCGGCTTACACGCAAAAAATCCAGTCACTCCATCCGGGCCGTCTATGCTGCTGGCATTGGGCCCTGTCCAGGATGAGTGCAATGGACTTTTTCGCTGACTCCCCCTCCCAATCCAGTTCGCCGAAACCAGCGCCCCACTTGGTTCCGCCGTGGTGCGTGCTGGTGGTGGACGATGATGCCGAAGTGCATGCCGTCACCCGGCTTGCCCTGAGCGGTTTCGAGTTCCAGGGGCGGCCCCTGGAACTGCTTTCCGCGTATTCCGCCACCCAGGCCCGTGAGATTTTCAAGACGCGGGACGACATCGCCCTGGCGCTGATCGACGTGGTCATGGAAACCGAGCACGCCGGGCTGGACCTGGTGCGTTACCTGCGGGAAACCTGCAGCAACCGCATGACTCGACTGGTGCTGCGCACCGGGCAGGCCGGCCAGGCTCCGGAGGACCGGGTCATCCGCGAGTACGAGGTGGATGACTACAAGGAGAAGACCGAACTCACCACCCAGAAGCTGCGCACGCTGCTCTACTCGATGCTGCGCGCTTACCGCGACCTGGGGGTTATCGAGGCCCAGCGCGAGGGGCTCAGTCACGTCCTGGATGCCTGCGCCAAGGTGCAGAATGCCGACACCCTGAAGGTGTTCTCTTCCACTGTGCTGGAGCAACTGACTTCGCTGTTGCATCTCGGCCGTTCAGCGCTGTACTGCGTGATTTGCCCAGGCGAAGGACACCATGAAACTCGCACTCTCGCCGCGACCGGCGAATTCCATAGCTATCAGTCTGATGATTCGCTGGGGAGTCTGCCTGATGAAGTCGCTGAGCGCTTGCGCCAGGTACTTGAGGCTAAAGCGTCGTTTCACTATGACGACGCCTACGTGCTTTATCACTGCAATGAGCGTGGTGGTTCCAGTGTCCTCTATGTCACTCACCTGGAACCCTTGAGTGAGCTGGACCGGCAGTTGCTGGAAATCTACATGCGCAACGTGGCCATCACCTTCGAGAACATCAACCTGCTGGAAGACCTGCAGGAAACATCCAAGGAACTTGTCTACACGCTCGCTAACGCCGTTGAGGCCCGTAGCAAGGAAACGGGTGCCCACGTACAGCGTGTTTCGTTGTTCGGCGAGATGCTGGCTCGGCTCTACGGATTACCGGACAAGGAGATCTACCTGATCCAGCATGCTTCGCCGCTTCACGATATCGGCAAGGTGGCGATCCCCGATGCCATCCTGCACAAGCCCGGCAAGCTCGACGCCGACGAATGGGCGGTGATGAAGAAGCACGTCGATTACGGGGTGGCCATCCTCCAACGCTCTCGCCGGGTGCTGATGCAGGTCGGGGCCCAGATAGCCGGTAATCACCATGAGCGCTGGGACGGGAATGGCTATCCAGGCGGGTTGGCCGGTGAGTCGATTCCGCTGGCAGGGCGGATCATCGCCTTGGCAGACGTCTTCGATGCGCTTTGCTCTCGGCGTTCATATAAAGAGCCTTGGTCCAGGGAGCAGGTTCTTGAACTGATCCGCTCCGAGCGTGGCCGTCATTTCGAACCAAAACTGGTAGACCTCCTGCTGGAGCATCAGGACGAATTCTTCGCTATCCGCGAGCGGTATCCCGACGAGTCTGACGAGCATCCTTCATGACTGCCTTGCCGCCCTCTGTCCCCGAGCAAGCGCAGGTTGCGGTGAAGCGTAGTCTCTCCGCCAGCCTGCTGCGGCTGACTCTGGTTTGTGCGTTGGTGCTGGGTCTGGTGATCAGCCTGGTGCAGATCGCGATGGACTACGAGCGCAGCCGCTACCTGCCGGATACGGACATGCAGGCCCTGTTCGGCCTGGTGCGCGACCCGGCTACCACCGTGGTGTTCAGCCTCGACGAGAGCACCGCCGACGACCTGCTCAAGGGCATGCTCGAGCAGCGCGGCGTGGTGGGCGCGCGGATCATGCTGCCGGACGGCAAGCTGTTCGCCGACCGCTCCCGCAGCGTGATGCTGCCCGGTGGACGTGCCCTCAACGACATGTTGTTCGGCATGACGCGCCACTACCAGTTGCGCCTGTCCACCGAGAAGCTCGGTGTTGGCGAGGCCGGCTGGCTGGGCGACCTGCTGGTGGAGGTGGACACCTATCCCTATGGCGGCGAATTCCTTCACCGTGCCGTGGTGACTCTGGTCAGCGGCCTGGTCTACGCCCTGGCCATCTCGCTGATCCTGCTGCTGATCTTCTACCTCAGGGTGACCCGCCCGTTGCGTCAGTTGATCTTCTCCATCGCCAGGGTGGACATCGCCGCACCCGAGAATGCTCGCCTTGCGGAGCCCGCCGGTCATGCCCAGAACGAGATCGGTGTGCTGGTGCGCTCCACCAACCAGCACCTGCAGGCCCTGGGCGACAACCTGCGGCAGGTACGCGAGGGGGAGGAAAAGCTCAAGGCCTATTCCGACCAGTTGGAGTCCACCGTTGCCGAGCGCACCCGCGAGTTGACCGAGAGCGTGTGCCAGTTGCGCGAAGCCCAGGGGCAACTGATTCAGTCCGAGAAGCTGGCCGCGCTGGGCGGCCTGGTGGCGGGCGTGGCCCATGAGGTGAACACCCCGCTGGGTATCGCCGTGACCGCATCTTCGGTACTGGGCGAAGCACTGGGTGAACTCCAGGCTCAGTTCCAGGCCCAGACCCTGACCAGTGACGCCTTCCGCAGCCTGCTGCAGCGCGCCCATGACAGCAGCAGCATGCTCAACCACAACATCGGCCGTGCCGCACGGCTGATCGCCAGCTTCAAGCAGACCGCCGTGGACCAGGTCTCCGAGGCCCGCTGCCAGTTCCAGGTGCGCCAGGTGCTGGAAGCCCTGATCACCAGCCTGCACCCCGAGACCCGCAAGGTGCCGGTGGAGCCCGTGCTGGACTGCGACGCCGAGCTGACCATGCAGAGCCTGCCTGGCGTGCTCACCCAGGTGGCGGCCAACCTCATCATGAACAGCGTGCGCCACGCCTTCTCCGAGACCCAGGCCGCACGCATCGTCCTGGCCCTGCATGCGGAGGGCGATGAGGTGCTGCTGGACTACCGCGACAACGGCAGCGGCGTGCCGGCGGAGCTGCACGAGCGCATCTTCGAACCCTTCTTCACCACCAAGCGCGGCGAAGGCGGAACCGGCCTGGGTCTGAACATCGTCTTCAACCTGATCACCCGCAAGCTCAACGGCCGGTTGAAGTTCGAGTCCGCTCCCGGCGCCGGTGTGCACTTCCAGATCTGGATGCCCCGTGAGCTGCCGAGCCAATTGGTGGGGGCCAATGGCGGGCCTGCTGGCCCGCACCTTTAAAGGATAGCGTCATGAGAGCGTGGCTCCTGGCGGTCATGCTGGCTGCCTGCACTGGGCCGGTGGCGGCCGAAATGGTGTTGGTCGCTGCCGAAGATGACTGGGCGCCTTATTCCTCCCTGCGTGCTGACGGCAGCGGCCCGGAAGGCTTCACGCCGGAGCTGGTGCGAGAGGTCTTTGCTACCCAGGGCGTGGAGGTGCAGTTCCTCACCGTGCCGTTCTCCCGCTGCCTGTTGCTGGCCCAGGGTAACCAGGTGGCGGCCTGCTTCAACGTCACCATCACCGACACCAATCGTGACCAATACCTTTGGCACCCCACTCCCCTGTTCAAGGAGGGCTTGGCCATTTTCGGACGGGCGGACGAACCTCGTCAGGACTTGAAGGTCGCCGACCTCGTCGGGTACAGCGTCGGCATCACCAACGGCTATACCTACCCGACGGCCTTCATGGAGAACCCGGCCATCGAGCGCTTCACCGCCAACTCTGACGCGCAGTTACTTCGGATGCTGGCGGCCGGTCGGGTCGACTACATCCTGCTGAACACCATGCCCGGGCTGATGCGTATCCAGCAGAGCAGTGAGTTCAGAGGTCAGGTAAAGCAGGTCGGGTTGATAGAGGAGGACGGTGTGCGACTTGCTTTCTCCAAGGCCCATCCGGACGGTGCACGGTTGGCAGCGCTATTTGAGAAAGGTCTGCAGGTACTGCGCGCCAATGGCCGCTACCAGAAGATGCTCGCCGACTTCCAGCAGCGTTATCAGCCTTGAGTGCCGTTCTCGCGCGCCTGGGCCACCGCGTCCGCCCCTGGCTGGCGCGCAGCGGCCGACGCTTCAACCAGGTGTGCGGCGGGCTGTTCGGGATGGCGGGGCTGGCGTTGCCGTTGACGCGCTGAGGGTGGCCCTGACTGTCAGAGCGAGTCGTCCAGGTAGTAGCGGGTGTCGAACAGGCCCTGAGGGTCCTTCAGGGGGCTCCCGGGCATTCGCTCAGTCCTGGCGATCGTGCTCGGCAGTGACGTGAATTGACTGAGGTGATCGTTGACCTCCCGCACGACCCACTCGATTTCGTCACGCAGGGTTCTCAGCAGTGAGCCGTGCTGGCTTGCGCCCGTGCTGGTCGTGGTGACTTCCGCCCTTGCGAAACCGTGTTTGTAGCCCCGAATGGCGGCCACCAGCGCGTGTTGATTCTTCTGCTTGTAGCGGGCCTTGTAGATCGACAGCCTGATGGTGACCAGGCGGATGTAGCTGCTGATGCTCTTGATGGAAACGCAGGGGCTGCCGATGACCTTGCTGGCGAACAGGAGCTTCTTGAAGTCTGTCTGGGCGCTGTCCACGGCCTTGTCCGGGCCGATGTTGATGGCCTTTGGCATCAGCCGCGTGTTCCCGCAGGTCGTCTCGCAGTACTCCTTCAGGCGCGCCACCATCGGGTCCGTCTTGGCGTACTTGGTCAGCGTCCCGACGAAGGCACTGTTCAGGCCCAGGTTATTGAAGTGCGCAGCATCCATCTTGCTGTAGCCGGTAATGGACAGGTCCTGAGGGGCGTTTGAGGACTTATCGAACTCGTCCGCTTTGAGGTTCTTGTAGCCCTCATCGATCTGATGGGTGGCGCTGTCGGCGATGACGGTGGCGGGATCGTGGGTCGTCCCGTAAAGCGTATTGAGGTAGTCGCAGGTGATTTCCACGTAGAAGCAGAACAGGAAGCAGTGGCGGATACGCTCGTACGCATGGTCGGCGGAGGCGTTGTGGAGGGTACCGCCCAGCAGGGGCGTTGTGCGTATCCGGTCCTTCTTGGTTCTTTCCTTGCCCATGGGGCTCTCCTTGAGCGGCGCGACGATGACCGGCACACACGATATGCCAGAGGCCAGGCGATTGTCGCGGGGCACAGGTACCGCATTCAGGGGGGCGGGGGAGGAGAGAGTCAAGAAAAGGCGGCGGTAGACCCGCCGCCTGAAGGCCCCGGGCCGGCGAGGGGCCGCCGGTGGGGCATCGAGGGTAAAGCGTCAGCCGCGGTAGTAGCGCTGCGGCACGAAGGGGGTGCGGGCGACCTTCATGGGCACGCGCTTGCCGCGCACCAGGGCCCAGACGTCGCTGTCCAGCGCGGCCTTGTCGGCGGGCAGGTAGCCCATGGCCACGGGGCCGCCCAGGCTGGGGCCGAAGCTGCCGCTGGTGACGCGGCCGATCACCGCGCCGTCGGCATCGACGATTTCCGCGCCTTCACGCACCGGCACGCGCTCCTGGGGCAGCAGCCCGACGCGCTTCTCCGCCACGCCGTCGCGCTGCTGGGCGTAGATGCGCTCGGCGCCCGGGAAGCCGCCGGCACGGGCGCCATCGGCACGGCGCACCTTGGAGAGGGCCCAGCCGAGGCTGGCTTCGATGGGGGTGGTGGCGCTGCTCATGTCATGGCCGTACAGGCACAGGCCGGCTTCCAGGCGCAGCGAATCGCGGGCGCCGAGGCCGATGGGCTGGACTTCCGGCTGGGCCAGCAGGGTGCGTGCGAGGGCCTCGGCCTGAGCGGCGGGCACGGAGATCTCGTAGCCGTCCTCGCCGGTGTAACCGGAGCGGCTGACGTAGCACTCCACGCCTTCCAGGCGCACGCTGCCGAACTGCATGAAGGTCATCTTCTTCACTTCCGGTGCCAGGCGACCCAGCACCTCGGCGGCAGCCGGCCCCTGGAGGGCCAGCAGGGCGCGGGCCTCGAACAGCGGTTCGATCTCGCACTGGTCACCGATGTGCTGGCGCAGGTGGGCCAGGTCCTGGTCCTTGCAGGCGGCGTTGACCACCAGCATCAGTTCGTCCGGGCCCAGGCGCGCCACCATCAGGTCGTCGAGGATGCCGCCGTTGGCATCGGTGAACACCGCGTAGCGCTGCAGGCCCACCGGCAGGTCGATGATGTCCACCGGCACCAGGGTTTCCAGGGCCTGGCCGGCGTGGTTGCCGCGCAGGCGGATCTGGCCCATGTGGGAGACGTCGAACAGCCCGGCCTGGTCGCGGGTGTGCAGGTGTTCCTTGAGCACGCCCAGGGGGTACTGCACCGGCATGTCGTAGCCGGCGAAGGGCACCATCTTCGCGCCGAGTTCGAGGTGCAGTGCGTGCAGCGGGGTCTTGGCGAGGGTTTCAGTGGTCATTCCGTCTTCCTGTAGGTGCGCCGCGCGCACCGATTGAGGGTCCGTGGGCGCTGGGCGCCCGACGGACCGGCACTCAGCATTCGATGATGTTCACGGCGAGGCCGCCGCGAGCGGTTTCCTTGTATTTGCTCTTCATGTCGGCCCCGGTCTGGCGCATGGTGCGGATCACCTTGTCGAGGGAGATGAAGTGCTGGCCGTCGCCGCGCAGGGCCATGCGCGCCGCGTTGATGGCCTTCACCGAGCCCATGGCGTTGCGTTCGATGCAGGGCACCTGGACCAGCCCGCCGACCGGGTCGCAGGTCAGCCCCAGGTTGTGTTCCATGCCGATCTCGGCGGCGTTCTCCACCTGCTGCACGCTGCCGCCCATGACTTCGCAGAGCGCGCCGGCGGCCATGGAGCAGGCCACGCCCACCTCGCCCTGGCAGCCCACTTCGGCGCCGGAGATAGAGGCGTTCTCCTTGTAGAGGATGCCGATGGCGGCGGCGGTGAGCAGGAAGCGCTCCACGCCCTCGTCATTGGCGCCCGGGACGAAGCGCGTGTAGTAGTGCAGCACCGCCGGGACGATGCCCGCCGCGCCATTGGTGGGTGCGGTGACCACGCGCCCGCCGGTGGCGTTCTCCTCGTTCACCGCCAGGGCGTAGAGGTTGACCCAGTCCAGCACCGTCAGGCTGTCGCGCAGGGCGGCCTCCGGGCGCTCGCTGAGCTGGCGGAACAGCGCGGCGGCGCGGCGCTTGACCTTGAGCCCGCCGGGCATGATGCCCTCCTTGCGACAGCCAGCCTTCACGCAGTCCTGCATCACCTGCCAGATGCGCTGCAGCCCGGCGCTGGTCTCCTCGGGGCTGCGCCAGGCCTTCTCGTTCTCGCGCATCAGCGCGCTGATGGAGAGGCCGCTGGTGGCGCAGTGGGCGAGCAGCTCCTTGCCGGTCCTGAAGGGGTAGGCGAGGGGCGTCTGGTCCTCGACGATGCGGTCGCGTCCGGCGGCTTCCTCGTCCACCACGAAACCGCCGCCCACCGAGTAGTACTCGCGGGCACGCAATTGCAGGCCGGCCGCGTCGAAGGCGCGGAAGATCATGCCGTTGGGATGGAAATCGAGGGGTTTGCGGATCAGCGCCAGGTGCTCCTTCTCCACGAAGCGGATGGGCTTCTCGCCACCCAGGCGCAGCTCGCCGCTGTCGCGGATGGCCTTCAGGCGGGCCTCCACGGCTTCGGTGTCGACGCTGTCCGGCTGCTCGCCCTCCAGGCCGAGCAGCACGGCCTTGTCGCTGCCGTGGCCCTTGCCGGTGGCGCCCAGGGAGCCGTACAGCTCCACCTTGAGGCCGGTGGTGCTGGCCAGCAGGTGCTCCCGCCGCAGGCCCTCGACGAAGCGGGCGGCCGCCCGCATCGGGCCGACGGTGTGGGAGCTGGAGGGGCCTATGCCGATCTTGAACAGGTCGAAGACGCTGAGGGACATGGTGTCGCTCCTGAGCCTGGTTCGTGCTCGTTGTTATTGGGTCAGCGTAGACATTCGGGGTGGCCGGGCCGTGCGGCCCGACCGTTGAAGCGCAAGGCGGTGCGTGGGAGCGGATTCATTCACGAATGAATCCGCTCCCACGTTCACGGGCCGGTCAGGCGTCCTGGTAGGCCTCGATGGACGGGCAGGCGCAGACCAGGTTGCGGTCGCCGTAGACGTTGTCGACCCGGCCCACCGGCGGCCAGTACTTGCCTTCCACCAGGCTGGCGGTCGGGTACACGGCCTGTTCGCGGCTGTAGGGGTGGGTCCACTCACCGACCAGCTCCGCCGCGGTGTGCGGGGCGTTCTTCAGCGGGTTGTCCTCGGCGTCGAGCGCGCCGGTCTCCACCGCGCGGATCTCGTTGCGGATGCGGATCATGGCGTCGCAGAAGCGGTCCAGCTCTTCCTTGGACTCGCTCTCGGTGGGCTCGATCATCAGCGTGCCGGCCACCGGGAAGGACATGGTGGGGGCGTGGAAGCCGAAGTCGATCAGGCGCTTGGCCACGTCGTCGACGCTGATGCCGCTGCTGTCCTTGAGCGGGCGCAGGTCGAGGATGCACTCGTGGGCCACCAGGCCGTTGGTGCCGGTGTAGAGCACCGGGTAGTGCTCTTCCAGGCGACGGGCGATGTAGTTGGCGTTGAGGATCGCCAGCTGCGAGGCGCGACGCAGGCCGGCGCCGCCCATCATGCGGATGTACATCCAGGTGATGGGCAGGATGCTGGCGCTGCCGAAGGGCGCGGCGCTGACGGCACCTGCCTTGCGCGCCAGGTGGCCATGGCCGGGCAGGAAGGGCGCCAGGTGGGCCTTGACGCCGATCGGGCCGACGCCCGGGCCGCCACCGCCGTGGGGGATGCAGAAGGTCTTGTGCAGGTTCAGGTGGGACACGTCGCCGCCGAACTGACCCGGGGCGCAGAGGCCGACCATGGCGTTCATGTTGGCGCCGTCGATGTACACCTGGCCGCCGTTGGCGTGGATGATCTCGCAGATTTCGCGGATGCCTTCCTCGAACACGCCGTGGGTGGAGGGGTAGGTGATCATGATCGCGGCGAGGCGCTCGCGGTGCTCTTCGGCCTTGGCCTTGAGGTCGTCGATGTCGACGTTGCCACGGGCGTCGCAGGCGGTGACCACCACGCGCATGCCGGCCATGTTGGCGGTGGCCGGGTTGGTGCCGTGGGCCGATTGCGGGATCAGGCAGATGTCGCGCTGGTCGTCGCCACGGCTCAGGTGATAGGCGCGGATGGCCAGCAGGCCGGCGTACTCGCCCTGTGAGCCGGCGTTGGGCTGCAGCGACACGGCGTCGTAGCCGGTGGCGGCGCAGAGCATGGCTTCCAGCTCGCTGGTCAGTTGCTGGTAGCCCTGGGACTGCTCGGCCGGGGCGAAGGGGTGCAGGTTGCCGAACTCGGCCCAGGTGATCGGGATCATCTCGCTGGCGGCGTTCAGCTTCATGGTGCAGGAGCCCAGCGGGATCATGCTGCGGTCCAGGGCCAGGTCCTTGTCGGCCAGCTTGCGCATGTAGCGCATCAGCTCGGTTTCCGAGTGGTAGCGGTTGAACACCGGGTGGCTGAGGATCGGCGACTGGCGCAGCAGGGCGGCGGGCAGGCGGCTGGCGGCGGTGCCGGCCAGGGCGTCGAACGCCGGCATGGTCTGGCTGTCGCTGAACAGCGCCCAGAGTTCTTCCACATGGGCCTGGGTGGTGGTCTCGTCCAGGGACAGGCCCAGGCGCTGGTCATCGATCTCGCGCAGGTTGATGCCCCGTGCGCGGGCCTTGGCGTGCAGCTCGGCGGTACGGGCGCCGGTGGCCAGGGTCAGGGTGTCGAAGAAGTGCTGCTGCTCGACGCTGTGGCCCAACTGGGCCAGACCCTCGGCGAGGATGGCGGTGAGCTGGTGCACGCGCTTGGCGATGCGGGTCAGGCCCTGGGGGCCGTGGTAGACGGCGTACATGCTGGCGATGTTGGCCAGCAGCACCTGGGCGGTGCAGATGTTGCTGGTGGCCTTCTCGCGGCGGATGTGCTGCTCGCGGGTCTGCATGGCCAGGCGCAGGGCCGGCTTGCCGTGGCGGTCGATGGACACGCCCACCAGGCGGCCGGGCATGTCGCGCTTGAAGGCATCGCGGGTGGCGAAGTAGGCCGCGTGCGGGCCGCCGAAGCCCAGCGGCACGCCGAAGCGCTGGGCGCTGCCCAGGGCCACGTCGGCACCGAACTCGCCGGGCGGGGTCAGCAGGGTCAGGGCCAGCAGGTCGGCCGCGACCGCCACCAGGGCGTTGGCGCCGTGCAGGCGCTCCACCAGGTCGCGGTAGTCATGGATGTCGCCATCGGTGGCGGGGTACTGCAGCAGCGCGCCGAAGTAGGCGGAAACGTCGCTGATCTCGCGCTCATCGCCCACCACCACCTCGATGCCCAGGGGTTCAGCGCGGGTGCGCAGCACGTCCAGGGTCTGCGGGTGGCAATGACGGGAGGCGAAGAAGGCGTTGCTGGCCTTGTTCTTCGACAGGCGCTTGCAGAAGGTCATGGCCTCGGCGGCGGCGGTGCCTTCGTCCAGCAGAGAGGCGTTGGCGATGGGCAGGCCGGTGAGGTCGCTGATCAGCGTCTGGAAATTCAGCAGGGATTCCAGGCGGCCCTGGGAGATCTCCGGCTGGTAGGGGGTGTAGGCGGTGTACCAGGCCGGGTTTTCCAGCAGGTTGCGCAGGATCGGGCTCGGCGTGTGGCAGGGGTAGTAGCCCTGGCCGATGTGGTTGCGCAGCAACTGGTTCTTGGCGGCAATGGCCTTGATGGTCGCGAGGGCCTCGGCTTCGCCCTGACCGGGCAGGGCCAGGTCGAGCACGCTGCTGTTCTTGATGGACTCGGGGATGACGCTGGCGGTCAGGGCTTCCAGGTCGCTGTGGCCGAGCAGGTCCAGCATGGCCTGGATGTCGGCCTCACGCGGGCCGATGTGGCGGGCGATGAACTCGTTGGCGGTGTCGAGGGAACGGGTCTGGATGGGCATGGCGGGTGTTCCTCAGGCGTTCTTCACCAAAGCATCGTAGCCGGCCTGGTCGAGCAGGCCATCCAGTGCACCGGCATCGTCCAGGCGCATGCGGAAGAACCAGGCCTTGCCTTGCGGGTCTTCGTTGACCTGCTCGGGGGTGTCGGGCAGCTCGCCGTTCACTTCCACCACCTCGCCGTCGAGCGGCATGACGATGTTGCTGGCGGCCTTGACCGACTCCAGCACGGCGACTTCCTCGCCCTTGGCGTAGCGTTGCAGTTCGGGGAGTTGAACGAAGACCACGTCGCCGAGGGCGTCCTGGGCGAAGTCGGTGATGCCGACGGTGACCAGGCCGTCTGCGTCCAGGCGCAGCCATTCGTGATCAGCGGTAAAGCGCAATTGGCTCATTGATAACTCCTCGATGCGATAACCCGGTACTTTGCCGGGCGCTGATTGGGGACCCCGGCACGGAGCGTCGCCCGTGCTGTCTGGGCGCCTCATAGCAAGGCGGATGCCATCGAATAAAAATTCAATAAAAACAATTAGATATTTTGTTTTTTTGATGTGATTTATTGAATTTGGTGTAGCGAAATCGCTACGCCTCTCCCGGTGACCGACCGGCCATGTGCGCGCAATCCAGGCGTGATGGGGCTTTCAAAGGATTTGTTGCGAATTCGATACGCTGTAGCGAATTCGATACGTTCACTTAAAAATTTAAATAAATTCCAATAAAAACAATCAGATAGGATTGTTATCTGATGTGAATTGTTTGATTGGAGTGCTGCGATCGCCCCGAAGCTGTCAGGCGCACGCTCGCAGCCCCAGGCAGGCGGCCGCCAGCGGAGGCGAAGGCAGCTCTTGAATGGTGGTTTTATTATTTGAAAATCAATCGCTTACGAGTGATTCGCAAGGTCGCTATGCGTTCTTGCCCGGGATGCCGTACTTGCGCAGCCGGTGGGCAATGGCGGTGTGGGAGGTCTTGAGGCGGGCGGCCAACTGGCGGGTGGAGGGGTAGCTGGTGAAAAGCTTCTCCAGCAGGCCGCGCTCGAAGTTCTCCACGGCTTCTTCCAGGCTGTTCACTTCCCCGTCGCTCTGCCGGGCCACGGCGGTGCCGGCGATGTCCAGGTCGCCGATCTCCACGATGTTGCTCTCGCAGATGGCGGCCGCACGGAAGATCACGTTCTGCAGTTGGCGCACGTTGCCCGGCCAGCGGTTGCCCAGCAGCGCCGGGTAGGTGCCGGGTGCCAGCCGGCACGGCGGTCGCTGGATCTGGGTGCAGGCTTGCTGCATGAAGAAGCGCGCCAACAGGAGGATGTCCTGCTCCCGCTCGCGCAGCGGCGGCACGTCCAGGTTGAGCACGTTGAGGCGGTAGAACAGGTCCTCGCGGAAGCTGCCCTCGGCCACCATCTTTTCCAGGTTGCGGTGGGTGGCGCTGAGGATGCGCACATCCACTTTCACCTCGCGGTCGCCGCCCACCCGGCGGAAGCAGCCATCGCTGAGGAAGCGCAGCAGCTTGGCCTGCAGGTAGGGCGACATCTCACCGATCTCGTCGAGGAACACCGTGCCCTGGTTGGCCAGCTCCAGCAGCCCCGGCTTGCCGCCGCGCTGGGCACCGGTGAAGGCGCCCGGGGCATAGCCGAACAGCTCGCTCTCGGCAAGGTTCTCCGGCAGGGCCGCGCAGTTCAGCGCCAGGAACGGCTGGTTGCGCCGGGCGCTGACGGCGTGGCAGGCCCGGGCCACCAGCTCCTTGCCGGTACCGGTCTCGCCGGTGATCAGCAGGGGCGCATCCAGGGCCGCCACCCGCAGGGCGCGGGCCTTGAGGGTGCGGATGGGCTGGGAGTCGCCCAGCAGCGAGTCGAAGCCCTCGGCGTGGTCGTGGTGCAGGGCCGAGAGCCGCTCGCCGATGCGGTTGGGCAGGTAGAGCGTCAGCAGCGCCCCGGTGAGGCGCTCGCCCTCGTTGATCGGCGCCGCGTCCAGCAGCAGTGCCTGGCCCTTGAGCTGGACTTCCCGCAGCGGCAGGCGGAAGCCCTGCTCGCGCAGCACTTCGTGCAGGCTCGCGTCGCCGAACAGTTGGGCCAGGGTGATGCCGGCCGGTTCCTCGCCGTACAGCGCCACCAGCGCCGGGTTGGCCAGCAGCACGCGGCCATTGCCGTCCACTGCCAGCACCGGGTCGGTCATCGCCGCCAGCAGCGCATCCAACTGCAGCCGGTGGCGCTGGCCGGGGAGGATGTCCACCACCGTCACGTCCTGCACGCCGTGCACCTTGTGCAGGGCCTCGCGCAGCTCGTCCAGCACTTCGGGGCTCAGGGTCGGCGCGTCGATGTAGACGTTCGGTGGCACCATCTCCACCGCATCCAGGTTGAGGTTGCGCCCGCCGAGCAGGGCGAGCACTTCCTGGGTGATACCGACGCGATCGATGAAGGTGACGTGAATGCGCATGGAAACCCGGCCGTACTAAGGAGCGGGGGATTATGCCGCTCCCGCCGGGCCGGAGCCATGCCCGGGTGGTGCCGGGGTGGCGCAATCAGTTCGAACTTTGCCGACGGCCCGGGCTCGGAACTGGCAGATTCCCGCCAACCGGTGCGGCCGTGGGTTGGTCCGCTCCGCGCCGGCCACAAGGAGCCCATCCATGTTCCCCGTGCACCCTGCCGAATCCGTGGCGCGTGGCCTCTCCGAACAGCGGGCGGGCGATCTGTTGCAGGAGGGGATGCAGGTCGTGCAGGGGGTGATCCATGAGGCGGCTCCTCTCGGTGTGGCCAGGCCGAACGGTAGAGCCGCCGGGCCGGCGTGGAGGTTCAGCCGGCCGCCGGGTGGTCGCCTAGCCGCGCTGCCCCGACGACTTGCGGTATGCCCCGGGCTGCACCCCGGTGACCTTGTGAAAGGCGCGGGTGAAGGCCGCCACTGACTGGTAGCCCACCGCATCCGCCACCTCGGCCACCCTCTGCCCGCTGTCCAGCAGGCGGCATGCCTGGCGCATGCGCAATGCCAGCAGCACGTGGCCCGGTGATTCCCCTGCCAGCTCCTGGAAGCGCTTGAAGAACGCCGAGCGCGACAGCCCGGTGCAGGCCGCCATCTCCTCCAGGCTCCAGGCCCGGCCGGGCTGGGCGATCAACTGTTCCAGCAGCCCGGCGAACGGCGCTTGGCGCGCCAGTGCGGCGAGCCCGCCGAGGCTGGCGTTGTCCGTCACCTGCTGGCGCAGCACGTAAAGGAACAGCAGGTGGCTGAGGCGCTCCAGCAGGGCCGGCGAGGGCGCCGGAAGGCGCGCGCACTCCTGCAGGATCAGCTCGAACAGGCTGCGCGCAGCAGCCAGGGACGGGTCGCCCTTGCGCAGCACGATCCACGGCGGCAGCGACTCGACGATCAACGCCGACAAGCCCTGGCGGAAGTGGAAGAACCCGCACACCAGCCCCACGCCATCCCCGGCGGCCGGCTCCAGGGCCTGCATGGTGCCCTTCGGCTGGACGCGGGCGGCCTCCGCCGCCGCCTCGCCGGAAAGCCGGTAGGCCAGGTCGCGCAGCAGGAACACCGCGTCGCCGCTCTCCAGGCGCAGCGCCTCGCTGCCGTCGTCCAGGTGCAGCCAGCAATGCCCCTGCACCACCAGGTGGAAGCTGGCGCGGGCCAGCCCCTGGGTGCTGGCGTGCCAGCCGCCGCAATAACGGCCGACGTGGAAGAGGCTGGTGTCGAGTTCGAGGTTCTCTAATAACCAATCGACCAGGGGGCTGGATGAATTCATCTAAGGGAAAGACTCAGGAGCAAGTGATAGCGACTTTAGAATATTGAACGGGTTTCTTATTACCAACAGACTTTTCGGCACTCGAACCGACCCAGGAGAAGACTCCATGTCCCGTGTGCCCGTACAGACCCTCGACAGCGCCCCCGAAGCGGCGCGCCCGTTCCTCGAAAACGCCCTGAAGAACTCCGGCTTCATCCCCAACCTGCTGGGGGTGCTGGCCAATGCGCCGGCGGCCCTGGAAACCTACGTCACCGTCTCGGCGTTGAACGGCAAGGCTGAGCTGAACCTGGCCGAAAGGGAAGTGGTGCAACTGGTTGCGGCAACTCGCCACGGCTGCGATTTCTGCGTAGCCGGGCACACTGCCGTCGCCACCAACAAGGCCAAACTGCCGGCCGAGGTGGTCAGTGCCCTGCGGGAAATGGCGCCCCTGCCCGAGGCGCGCCTGGAGGCCCTGGCGGCTTTCACCCAGGCCGTGATCGCTACACGGGGCGATGTCAGCGACGCTGACTTCGCCACCTTCCGCGCAGCCGGCTTCACCGACGGCAACGCCCTTGAGGTAATCCTCGGCGTGAGCCTGGCTACGCTGTGCAACTTCGCCAACGTCTTCGCCCGTACCCCGCTCAATGACGAGCTGGCCAGGTACCGCTGGCAACGTCCGGGGGCCTGAGCCCCGGACGCCGATGATCAGGAGATCGACATGCTGGACCCCAACCTGAGCCACTGGCTCGACAGCCAGGCCGAGGCGCTCGACACCGGCGCCTGCGACCCCGACACCCTGCTGCACGCGCTCAGCCAGGCCGGCCTGCCCAAGGTCGGCGTGGACCGCGCCCTGGGCGGCGATGGTGGCACCCTGCACGACGCCATCGAGACGGTCGCCGCCGTGGCTGGCCATTCGCTCACCGCCGCCTTCGTGCTGTGGGGGCAGCGGGCTTTCATCGAATACGTGCTGCACACCCCCAACGAGGCGCTGCGCGAGCGCTTGCTGGGCGACCTGCTGGCTGGCCGCGTGGCCGGCGCCACGGGGCTGTCCAACGCCATGAAGTTCCTCAGCGGCGTCGAGGCACTGCAGGTGCGCAGCCAGGCCACCGAGCGCGGCTGGCGCCTGGACGGGCGCCTGCCCTGGGTGACCAACCTGCGCCGCCAGGGTTTCCTGGTGGCCGCCGCCGTGGAGGCCGGGGAGGGCCAGCCGCCGCTGGTCCTGGCGATCCCCGATGGGCTGCCGGGCCTGGTGCGTTCCGCCGACCTCGACCTGCTCGGCCTGCAGGGCAGCAACACTGCCGCCCTCGATCTGGCCGGGGTGGAACTCGACCGCACCTGGCTGCTGCACGAAGACGCGCGGCGTTTCCTTCCGGGGGTACGCCCGGCCTTCCTCGGCCTGCAATGCGGCATGGCCCTCGGCTTGGCGCGGCGCTGCCTGGACGAGGTGCAGGCGCACCTCGGCGACGGCGGTGGCCGGGCGCTGCTGGAGGCCGAACTGGGCACGCAGCGCAACCGCCTGGAGGCCCTGGCTCGAGAGCTGCACCAGGGGCTGGACGAAGGTCGCTTCCTCGCCCAGCCGGCTGCGCAGTTCCGCCTGCGCATCGGCCTGGCGGAGAGCGTCGCCGATGCCATCCAGTTGGAGCTGCAGGCCAGCGGCGGCAAGGCCTACCTGAGCGAGCACGGTGCGGGCTTCGCGCGGCGCTGGCGGGAGTCGGCCTTCGTGCCCATCGTCACCCCCAGCCTGGTGCAGCTGCGTACCGAACTGAACCGCCAGGCTCGCGAGGTGGTGGCGTGAGCGACGGATTGCTGACGGCCGAGGGCATCCGCCTCGGCTACCTGCGCGGCAACCAGCGCCAGGAGGTGCTGGCGCGCTTCGACCTGCAATTGGCGCCGGGGGAGGTGGTGTCCATCCTCGGCCCCAGCGGCGTCGGCAAATCCAGCCTGCTGCGGGTGCTGGCGGGCCTGCAGCAGCCTTGTGGCGGGCAGGTGCGGCTCCACGGCGAGCCCCTGGACGGCCCCCACCCGCGCGTGGCGGTGGCCTTCCAGGACCCCAGCCTGCTGCCCTGGCTGAACCTGGAGAAGAACGTGGCCTTCGGCCTGGATTTCGCCCGCCAGCCCAAGCTGGCTGCCGCCGAGCGCAAGGCGCGGGTGGAGCAGGCCATCGCCGCCGTGGGCCTGGCCCATGCCCGTGGCCACTTCCCCGCGCAGCTCTCCGGCGGCATGGCCCAGCGCACCGCGCTGGCCCGCTGCCTGGCAAGGCGCCCCGAGGTGCTGCTGCTGGACGAACCCTTCGGCGCGTTGGACGAGGTGACCCGCGCCGACATGCAGCAACTGCTGCTGCAACTGATCCACGAGCAGCGCACCGCCGCCGTGCTGATCACCCATGACATCGACGAGGCCCTGCTGCTCTCCGACCGCATCCTGCTACTGGGCGACACCCCGGCGCGGATCCTCGGCGAGTGGACCCCGGACCTGCCCCAGCCACGGGCGGAGCGGGTGGAGGAATTGGGGGCCTTGCGCGTCGACATCCTCAAGACCCTACGGCGGGCCAGCTGCGGAAACGGAACCCCAACCCCTGATACGGAGGCCCACGATGTGCCTGGACGATCCCTCTCATTCCCGACGTGACATCCTCAAGCTCGGCGCGCTGCTGACCGCCGCCGGCGCGCTGCCGCTGCTCACCAGCCTGCAGGCCCGCGCGGCCGCCGAGCCCGACGCGCCGGTGCGCATCGGCTACCTGCCGATCACCGACGCCACGCCGCTGCTGGTGGCCCACGCCAACGGCCTGTTCGAGGCCGAGGGCATCAAGGCCGAGCGCCCGGTGCTGCTGCGCAGTTGGGCGCAGGTGATCGAGGCCTTCATCTCCGGCCAGGTGAACGTCATCCACCTGCTGTCGCCGATGACCGTCTGGGCCCGCTACGGCAGCAAGGTGCCAGCCAAGGTGGTGGCCTGGAACCACGTCGGCGGCTCCGGCCTCACCGTGGCGCCGGGCATCGAGCAGGTGGCCCAGCTGGGCGGGCGCACCGTGGCGATTCCCTTCTGGTACTCCATCCACAACGTGGTGGTGCAGCAGTTGCTGCGCGACAGCGGCCTGGTGCCGGTGAGCAAGCCGGTGGGCGCGGCCCTGGCCGCCAACGAGGTCAACCTGGTGGTGCTGCCGCCCTCGGACATGCCGCCGGCCCTGGCCAGCAAGCGCATCGACGGCTACATCGTCGCCGAGCCGTTCAACGCCCTGGCGGAGAACCTCAAGGTCGGCCGGGTGCAGCGCTTCACCGGGGACGTCTGGCGCAACCACGCCTGCTGCGTGGTGTTCATGCACGAGCACGACCTGAACAACCGCCCCGAGTGGTCGCAGAAGGTGGTCAACGCCATCGTCAAGGCGCAGCTCTGGACCCGCGAGAACCGTGCCGAGGCGGCGAAGCTGCTGTCCAAGGACGGCGCCAACCGCTACACCCCCCACGCCTCCGAGGTGCTGGGCAAGGTGCTGGCCCCGGCAGCCGGCGAGCGCGACGGTTACGTGAAGAGCGGTGCCATCCGCCATGCCGCGTGGGACGAGCAGCGCATCGACTTCCAGCCCTATCCCTTCCCCAGCTACACCGAGGAGCTGGTCAGCCGCCTGAAGGACACCCTGATCCAGGGCGACAAGTCCTTCCTCGCCGGGCTCGACCCCAAGGCCACCGCCGCCGACCTGGTGGACGACCGCTTCGTAAGGGCGGCCCTGGCCGGCGTCGGCGGGCTGGAAGCGTTCGGCCTGAGCGGCGGTTTCGAGCGCACCGAGGAGATCGCCGTTTG